>JBIJDO010000455.1:0-2532 GCA_044344105.1 Tabrizicola sp. | reverse complement strand
AACGGGTTGCAGGAGTTCCCGGAAAGCCCGCCCCCCGGTCTGGTGACGATCCCGAATGTCACCGAAGTGCCGAAGCAGCACTACACGCTGGCCGGTTACCACCCCGCAGGCACCCGTGCGATCCGCATCGACATGCTGGAACGGCTGGCCGACATCCTGCGCCAGAAGGACAGCCGCGCCGGGTTCGAGGCCACGCCGGACATGCTGTCGATCACCGGCATGACGCTGGACCAGTTCGCCGACCTGATGGCGGGGCTGGGCTACAAGGGCGAGAAGGCCGAGCGGGTCAAGGTCAAGGCCTCCGAAGCGCCAAAGGCACCCGAGATTTCCGAGGAAGCCGCCGCCGCGATTGCCGCGGGTCTGCCGATCCCTGAGGAAGTGTCCATCCACGCCCCCGCGCCTGAACCCGAACCCGATGCCGCGCCGGAGATGGAAGCCTACTACACCTTCACCTGGGCCCCGAAACCCCGGCAGCGCCCCGACCGCAGCCCCCGCCCCGAGCGGAAGGAAGGCGAGGCCCGTGCCCCGCGCGGCGACCGGCCACAGGGGGACCGGCCCCAAGGAGAACGTCCCCAGGGCGAGCGTGCGCAAGGCGACCGCCCCCGCCGCGAAGGCCAGGGCGACCGGCCCAAGCACGACCGCCCCAAGGGCGACCGTCCGAAGGGCGACCACAAGGGTGGCAAGCCGAACCGCGATGACCGGCAGAAAAGCTTCGAGGCCCGCCCGCCCCGCGCGGAGAAACCGATCGACCCCGACAACCCCTTTGCCGCGCTCCTCGCGCTCAAGGGCAAGGTCTGATTGGCCGGACCTTCGGGCAAGCCGGACCCGTTGGCCGCACAAGGGCTGCGGCTGGACAAATGGCTCTGGCAGGCGCGGTTCTTCAGGTCGCGCGGCCTGGCCGCCGAAACTGTCGCACTGGGATCGGTTCGCGTGAACGGCACCCGCGTTTCCCGTCCCGGACGCGATGTGACCCCGGGCGACACGCTGACCTTTCCACAGGGCCACCGGATCCGCGTCATCCGCATTCTGGCGCTTGGAATGCGGCGCGGACCTGCGACCGAGGCCCGAAGCCTCTATCTTGACCTCGATCCGGTCGCAGAGCCTGACGCGCCCGATCCTTCGGACCCGCTTGAATGATCCGCGCGGCTGGCTTAGTCAGACGCGAACCGACTGCACCAGAGCCAAACCCATGACCTATGTCGTCATCGACAACTGCATCGCCTGCAAATACACCGACTGCGTCGAGGTCTGCCCGGTCGACTGCTTCTACGAAGGCGAGAACATGCTGGTCATCCACCCGGATGAATGCATCGACTGCGGCGTCTGCGAACCCGAATGCCCCGCCGACGCGATCAAGCCCGATACCGAACCGAACATGGAAGAATGGGTCACGTTCAACCGCAAGTATGCGGTGCAATGGCCGGTGATCGTGACCAAGAAGGACCCCTTGCCGGGGTACGAGGACCGCGACGGCGAGCCCGACAAGCTCACCAAGTACTTCTCGGAAGCGGCCGGCTCTGGCGGCTGAACACCCGTCCCGATTCGGTCGGTAAAGCGACCACGAATCGGTGACGGGTCGGAAAGTGACGATAAACCAGTCTGTTGGACCTGAACTGCCCGGTTTCGCGGCAGTTGGAATCAGGCGATTTTTGTGTTATCATTCGTTTACAAAGCAAGCATGGACGCCTGACATCGGCTTAGCGCAGTCAGCCTGGGCCAAAATCTTTTGTGACAATCGCAGCTCCACACGCCTGAACGAGGGGTTCAGGGCGCGCGGGGTGTTTGTCGCGGAGGGGGCGTCGTTTCTGGGGAAGACCGCATGACCAAGTCGAGAAAGCCTGAATTCCGCCCGAACGATTTCGTGGTCTATCCTGCGCATGGCGTGGGCAAGATCATCTCGATCGAAGAACAGCAGATCGCCGGGATTCAGCTGGAGCTTTTCGTCATCTCCTTCGAGAAGGACAAGATGACGCTGCGGGTTCCGACCCACAAGGCCATCGATATCGGCATGCGCGCGCTTTCCGCGCCGGACGTGGTGACCAAGGCTCTGGATACCCTGAAGGGCAAGGCCAAGGTCAAGCGCGCGATGTGGTCGCGCCGGGCCCAGGAATACGAACAGAAGATCAACTCGGGCGACCTTCTGTCGATCGCCGAGGTGGTCCGCGACCTGCACCGCAACGCCAACCAGCCTGACCAGTCCTACAGTGAACGCCAGATCTACGAGGCGGCGCTGGAACGTCTGGCTTCGGAACTGGCGGCGGTCGAGCGGATCGACACCCAGGCCGCCACCGAGAAGCTGCAAGGCCTCCTCGAGGCGGCCTGATCATCGGCCATTGACGTTGGCGCCGTCGGCTGCGACCATCACCGTCCGGCGGGAAAACCGAGCATGGCAATGAACGCGGAAGCCGAAAGGTCCTCCACCAGCGTGTCCGAATCCAATATCTTCGCCACCTTGCGCGGCGGAGGCCGCATTTGGGCGGTTGGAGCGATCCGTGGCGAGCACGGCCGTCTGCGCTCGCTGCATGGCGCCAT
>JBIJDO010000080.1:0-9369 GCA_044344105.1 Tabrizicola sp. | reverse complement strand
CCCGGTGACCTGGCGCTGGAGCCTGTCCGCCCGCGACCTGAGCTGCAACTACGTGACGGCATCGGTGAAGGCGGCAGAACGAGCCTAGTCCTGCGTCAGGGACACCCTGGCAAGTGTGGGGCGGGTCTGGCGGACGAACACCCGGCTGACATCGCGGATCAGTTCGGCCAGATCGTCGATGTCGGCGGCACCATGATCGGCGGTCAGCTGGATGCGCCAGCGCGGGGCATGGCGCGGGACCAGCGGGGCCTGCACGAGATTGACCTTCGGTCCGGCGCTTTGCAAAAGCTCGGTCCGGGCCAGCGCCGTCGGCAAGGGCAACCGCACCGGCACGAAGGGCGAGGCCTGGCCCAGGATCTTCACGCCGTCCGCCATCAGGTGATTGCGCAACCGAAGCGCACAGCCATGCAGGCGGAGACGCCGGCGACGGCCCTCGGCGCTGTCCACCAGGGCAAGCGCCGTCAGGATTACCGCGGCATTGACCGGGGACAGGGCCGTCCAGCGCGGTTGCGAAAGCTGAGCGGCAGCGATAAGCGCCGGATCGCCCAGCGCGGCAAATCCGCCGGGAGCGGCGAAGGTCTTGGCAAAGCTGCCGACGACGACATCGATCCGGCCAAGGCAGCCCTGCAGCTCCTGCACGCCCCGGCCCTCGGGCCCCATCGCGCCAAGATCATGCGACACGTCGACGATCAGATGGGCAGCATGTCTGCGGGCGAGCGCGGACAGGTCGGCCAGGTCGGCCATGCGCGAGCCAAAGGCCGAAATCGCGGAAACGGCGAGGAACAGCCGCCCGGTGCGGCGCTGCCGGGCCAGACGGGCCAGCCGACGCTCGACGGCGTCGACCGAGGCCGTGGGGCAGCGGTGCAGGTCGGCCCGCGCGGCGAGGACGCTCTCGGCCATGGCCGGGTGCGCGCCGGGGTCGACCAGGACATCGTCGCCGGGATGAAGGACTGCAAGCAGCGTTGCGCGAATGGCATCGGCGCCGGATGCATGGACCGAGGCTTGGGAAAGCCGCAGGAATGCGGCCATCCGGGCCTCCAGGGTTGCGACCTGCGCCGTCGGGTCGGTGCGCGGCCTGCCAAGCGCTGCAAGGGCGGCCAGGCGGACCGTTGGGTGCGTCGACAGGGACAGATAGTCCTGTGTCGCAAAATTCAGGCCGATCCGGGGCTGCCCCTGTGGCAGGGACCTTTGCGGCAAAGGGGCAAAGGGCTCTGCGCGGTCGCTGAAGCCGGGCCCCGACGCGCCCGAGGGCGCGCGGTGCGGGGCGAAACGGTCGGCGGACAGGACAGAGCGAAGCATGGCATGACCTCTTGCAGGACCCCGGACTGCGATGCGGACGCATCAGGGGGCTTTCGGCGGGCTTGGTCCGAACCTGCAGAGCGAGGGGGGAAAATGCGCGTTAATTCCCCGTGAAATCCGCGAAACCGGCAGCGACACCCCGCGATTTGCGCGAAACTCTGTGCCAATCTGCCCGGCAACCGGCAGGGGAGTCGCGGCGATGGCGCAGTGGGAAGAGGTTCGTTCCGGGCTGGAGCATGGCGGCTATGTCGCCTGGGAAGCGGCGGTCGATGCCGCCCTTGGCTTTCGGGACCGGGATCATGTGACGCTGTTCGTCAAGGTGGTGCCGACCGGGGACATGACCCTGCTTCAGGCCATCGAAAGGACGATGGTGCTCAAGGATATCCGCCTCAGCCGGCACGAGCGCGACCTCTTGGCAACCGAGCGGACCCTGGTCATCGCAGGCAGCGAGGCGGAGGTCCGGCTGGTGGCCTTCTGGCCGCGGGCGAAGCTTGGCAAGATCCCCGACTTCTGGCGTGTGCTGCGGGTCGGGCCGGGACTGGCGATCCCGAAGGCCAAAGGATCGGATCAGGGCACGGACCTGGCGTCGGTGGCGGGCGATCTGGATCCGGCGCTGCCGCTGGTGGCGGCGATCGACGACGGCATCGCGTTCCTGAACACAAGGTTCCGCAAGTCGGCCCGGACAACCCGCATCCGGGCGGTCTGGCTGCAGGCGGCCGAACGCGGCGCCGGGACCGGCGACATCCTGTGCGGTCGCGTGGTGGACGCAGGCGAGATCGACCGGCATCTGTCGCGGGACCGGGACGAATCGGCGCAGTATCGACAGATCAACCGGGAATTGTACCTGCCGACGGACAGCGCATTGACCAGCCGTCATGCCGCGCACGGGACCCATGTGCTTGATCTTGCCGCCGGAGCCGCCCCCTGGTCGGGCGACCCGATGTCGGACCTGCCGATCCTGGCGGTCCAGTTGCCCCCGGCCAGCATCCGCGAGACATCGGGCCGGCGGATGGAGACCTATCTGGTGCAGGGTCTGCGCTGGATCCTGTCCGAGGTGCTGCGCCAGGCGCATTACAGCGACGTGCCGCCGGTGGTCGTCAACATCAGCCTCGGCGCGCTGAGCGGTCCGGGAGACCGGCATGCCTTTGTCGCCGACTGGCTGGACTATGAAGTCAAGCGCCACGCGCGGGTCACCGGGAACAACCGGATCAGACTGGTCGTCGCCTATGGCAACGCGCGGCTTGCCCGTCTGGTGGCGCGGGACGAAGTGCGCCGTGCCGCGCCGATGCGGCTGATCTGGCGGATCCAGCCGGAGGACCGCACGTCGAGCTTCCTGGAGCTTCGGGCACCGCAGACGCAGGTTGCCGGCCTGAAGCTGCGCCTTTCGCCGCCCGAAGGCTCGGGCCTTCCCGACACGGAGATCGACTGGCCCGCCGCCGGAACCGGCTGGCGGCTGCCCGGTCCGCTTGCGGCCGTCAGCGGCAGTCCGGAAGAAGGCGGGCAGTCGCATGTCCTTCTGGCGCTTGGCCCGACGGCCGGAACCGGGGCGATGCCCGCAATCCCGTCCGGGGCCTGGCAGGTGACGGTCGAGACCTCGATGATCGAGCCGGTCCTCGTCACGGCGCGGGTCCAGCGTGACGACACGCCGCCGGGCTACTGGCCGCTGGGACGCCAGAGCTGGCTTGATCATCCGCTGGCCTGGGACTGGGATGAGGAGCTGCGCAGCTACATCGCGCCGCGCCGGGCCGAGGATGCGCCCGGCTGTCCGGTCACGCGGGAAGGCAGCTGTGTCGCCTATGCCGGGGTGGCCGATCCGCGCATCCTGTTCGTGGGCGCCGGGCGGCCGGTGACCGGCGCGCCGGACCGCTTGCGGGCGACCGTCTACTCGGCCGAGGGCATGCAGCATTTCGCCCGGCCCGGGGAATCGCTGGGTCCGACACTTCTGGCGAAGGGCGACGACGGGATCATGCTGCCGGGGCAGCGCGGCTCGGGGGTTCCCAGCGGATCGGTCGTGCGGATGTCCGGGACCAGCGTCGCGGCACCGCAGCTGGCCCGCGCCATCGCGCGCTACTTCCTGGCGACGCCGGGGGCCGGGAACCTGCACGCGGACCCTGACCAGCTGGAAGCGAGCGAGCGGCTGTTTCTCAGCGGTCTGCCGGTCTGGGGCAAGCCACATCCCCGGACGGGAATGGCCACCCTTGTCGATCCGGCCGGGCGCGACCACAGGGCAGAGCCGCAGGCCGCCGCAGCGGAACAGACCCCGGTGTGAGGTCGCGGGCCGACCGTTTCCTTCCGGTCCGGTTCACGTCCATTCCTCAAGCGCGGCTTTCCAGAGCCCCGGAAGGACGTGCCAGTCCCTGGCCTTTGCGACCGTGGTCTTGCCGGACTGCCAGCCCGTCTCGCCCTTGCCGCTGACCGCCGTACACCACTTGCGCAGGGTAAAGTCACCCGACCAGCCGTTGGCATCGGCGGTCCAGGCCGGAACCGCATTGGCGGCACCCCCGCCAAGGCAGTGGGCGATGAAAGCCAGGGCCAGCGCATGGCCCAGAAGCCCGCCATGCGCCGAGTCCACGGGATAATGCACGCCGGCTACGGTCCGGTTGTCGGCAATCCGCGCGGCAAGCCGGAAGAGAAGGATCACCGGATCCATCTCGGAAGCGGTTTCGCTGGCTTCAAGCAGGCGCTTCTGCAGCGAGGAGACGAGCTTTTTCGCAGGCACACCGTCGGCATGCAGGCGGAACGCGGCAAAAAGGGTGGCGACGGCGAAGGCCTCGGTCGCATGACCGGACGGATAGGCGGAATGTCCCGGCGTCGTGATCACCGGCTGGACCTGCGGTGACAGATCGACCGGTCGGGGAACCGAGCAGAGGTGCTTGATCCGCTGCTCCTGCGCGACCACGGTATCGTAAAGCGCCGTCAGGAGGTTGAGCGTATAGGGTCGACGGAACAGGCCAAAGGGCATCTGCGCGGCAAAGAAGGCGGTAAAGCCATCGGTCTGGGCAAGGATCTCTCCCAGACGGTCCGCGCGCAGGTCCATCGCCGCCCGCAGTTCGGGCATCTGGTTCTTGA
Source organism: Tabrizicola sp. (assembly GCA_044344105.1). Classification (GTDB taxonomy): domain Bacteria; phylum Pseudomonadota; class Alphaproteobacteria; order Rhodobacterales; family Rhodobacteraceae; genus Tabrizicola. The sequence goes on along the minus strand of JBIJDO010000080.1, from coordinate 5,001 downwards.
TGGTCTTCGGCGTCGGCGGTGTCAGACTGACAAGGTCCTTGCCTGTCCGGACCAGCTTTGCCGTGCCGGCGCCGGGCTGCACGGAAAACAGCGACATTCCCTCATAGGCCAGAACCGAGGCGCGGGGATAGGCGTCAAGCCGCATCAGGCGGTCGAGATGATCCCTGGGCCTGGCAGCGGGAAGGGGAACCTGCCCGTCCCAGAAGCCCATGATCGCCTCTGCCGTCTGGCCCAGCGCCCCGGCGATGGCGGGCGAGGCCCCGCCACTATGGATGCCTTGACTGCCGTGAATTCCATGGATCCCGTGGATGCCGGTTGTGCCATGAATGCCATGAATGCCATGAATGCCGCTGGTCGCGAGAATCGACATCGAACCCTCCCTTGCCCTTGCCGCAACGGTGCATCGGTTTTGCCGTCCGGCAAAGTCCGCATGCTGTGGCGGGGGGCGTTTGACGCAGAATTCACGGTTTTGCCGAAAGTGGAGGAGTGTTGCGCCTGTCATGTCCACCGCTTAGCGTGGCGTCCGGGGACAGGGGTGAGCGATGTTTATCCGCCTGGTGGGGGTTTTCGAAATCAGGGATGACGCCGGGCGCGATTGCACGCCCCGCGGAGCCAAGGCGCGCGCGATCCTGGCGATGCTGTGCCAGACCCCGGACCGCCGCCGGGCGCGGCGCTGGCTGGAAGCGCGGCTCTGGTCGGACCGGGGGGCCGAGCAGGCCTCGGGCAGTCTGCGTCAGGCGCTGATGGAAATCCGCAAGGCGCTGGGGCCGGATGCCGATTGTCTGGAGACCGACCGCGACACGGTGCGGCTGTCGAAGGTCACGGTCGATCTGGAACATGATCCGACGGCGGCCGCCACGGCGCTGCAATCCGGGCGCGAGTTCCTGGAAGGCATCGACATCATCGATCACGCCTTCGAGGAGTGGCTGCGCGGCGAGCGTGCACGGGTCGAGGCGTTGATGGGGACAAGGCGGCCGGATCAGGCCCGGATGCCTGTCGCCCAGACCGCGCGGTTGCCGTTCCTGATCCGGCTGGGTGGCCTGCCGGAAGGGGTCGGGGTCTTTGCCGGACGGGCACTGGCGGATGCCATCGGCCGCCTGCTGGCCGAGTTTGCGCATATCGACGTCTACGGCTCGGGCGGCGCCCCGATTCCGCCGGACCTGCCGAAGGAGGGGATGGTCCTGCAGGTCGAAGGGGCCGAGATTCAGAGCCGGGTGCATGTGCTGGTCAGCCTGTCGTCGGTTGCCAGCGGTCAGACGATCTGGAACCAGCGGGCGGTGATCCCGATCGGCGAAGCGGACTTCATCGGCACGGGCGACCTGCCGCCCCTGGTCTTCCAGGCGGCGGATGCGGCGCTGAGCTATTTCCCTCGGCTGCCGGAATGCCAGGACGGTCCGCGCCGGGCCAACGCGCTGATCGCGGATGCTCTGACGGCGATGTTCACCTATGACGGCGAAAGCCTGCGCAAGGCCGACCGGATGCTGGCCGAAGCGGGTCAGATTGCGAGTTCCGCCCGCATCTATGCCTGGCGCTGTCTGGTCCGGCAGATCATGCGGGTCGAGCGGACCGAAAGCGACTATCAGCGGATCGAGGCAGAGGTCGACGAGTTTTCCCGCAAAGCGCTGGAACTGTCCAAGGCCAACCCTCTGGTCCTGTCCCTGGTGGGACTGGCGCGGGTGATGCTGGACGAGAACCCCGAAGCGGGGACGGTTCTGGCCCGCGATGCGGTGGCGCTAAGTCCCTACAACGCGTATTCCCATTTCGCCCAGGCAGCGGCGCTGATCCGGCTTGAGGATCACAAGAGCGCCTTGGAGACCGCCCGGCGCGGGGCCGGGATCGCGGCCCGCACCGCGCATGTCCACTGGTGGGAGGCGATGTCGGGTCTGGCGGCAGTCCGAAGCGGCAACTACGCGGCGGCCATCGCGCATGTCGAGGCCGCGCATTACCGCGCGCCGAACTTCCGCGTGGCGATGCGGCATCTCCTGTTTCTCTACCTCTGGGCCGACGAACCGGAAAAGGCCGCGCGGGTGCATCGCGGGCTTTTGCGGGCCGAACCCGACTTCACCCTGGACCGCATCCAGAACGAACCCGGCTATCCCGCCGTGACCCTGCGGAAAAGCGGGCTCCTGGAAACCTACGGACCCCGCCTGGCCACGCTTTAGTCTTCGGACGACCTGGCCCAGAGGTTGATGTCCTTCTCCTCCGAGATGGCGTCGATGCGGGCAAGTTCCTCGGCGGTGAAGCCGAGGTTCCGGATCGCGCCGACGCAGTCCACCACCTGCTCGGGCTTCGACGCCCCGATCAGCGCCGAGGTGATGCCGCCGTTCCGCAGGACCCAGGCCAAGGCCATCTGGGCGAGCGTCTGGCCCCGCGCGGCGGCCATCTCGTTCAGCTTTCGCACCGATGCCAGCGCCTTTTCGACGACGGACGGATGCAGCGACTTGTCCTGGCTGGCGCGGCTGCCCGCCGGGATACCGTTCAAGTACTTGTTGGTCAGGATCCCCTGGGCCAGGGGCACAAAGGCGATGGACCCCACGCCAAGCTCGGCCAGCGTGTCCTTCAGCCCATCGGTTTCGACCCAGCGGTTCAGGATGTTGTAGCTCGGCTGGTGGATGAGGAGCGGCGTCCCCAGATTCTTCAGGATCGCCACCGCCTCACGCGTGCGCTGGCTGTTGTAGCTGGAGATGCCGATGTACTGCGCGCGGCCCGACCGGACGATGTGGTCGAGGGCACCCATGGTTTCCTCAAGCGGCGTGTCGGGGTCGAAGCGATGCGAATAGAAGATGTCGACATAGTCGAGGCCCATCCGCTTCAGCGACTGGTCGCAGGAGGCGATCACATACTTCCGGCTGCCCCATTCGCCGTAAGGCCCGTCCCACATGAGGTACCCCGCCTTGGAGGAGATGATCAGCTCATCCCGCAGGGTCCGGAAATCGGTGCGGAGGAGTTCCCCGAAGGCCTCCTCGGCGCTGCCGGGCGGGGGGCCATAGTTGTTGGCCAGGTCGAAATGGGTGATGCCGTGGTCAAGGGCGGTGCGGCAGATCGCCTGCCTGGTGGCGTGCGGGGTGTCGTGGCCGAAGTTGTGCCAGAGGCCAAGGCTGATCGCGGGCAGCTTCAGGCCGGACCGGCCGCAGCGGTTGTAGATCATCCGCTCGTAGCGGTCGGCAGCGGGGACATAGGTCATTCGGGCTCTCCTCTTGCCGCAACCATCCCATGCCGGACCGGCGGCTTCAAGTTGCGCGTCCGGACGATCCGGGGGAAGGTGTCGGCATGAACCGGGTTCGGCAGGTCTGGGATTTCATCGCGGCGGTCTGGCTGCGGATGGGCGACGGGCATTTCGGCCTGATCGCCGCCGGGGTGGCCTTCTTCGCGATGTTCGCGGTGTTTCCGGGTCTTGCCGCCGCCGTCGCGGTCTGGGGCATCTTCGCCGATCCCGGCGTCATTCAGGGCTACCTCGCTGTGGCCGAGCGCTTCCTGCCGCCCGAGGCCGGAACCCTGATCCACGATCAGGTCATGGGCCTGATCACCGCCCCGAAGTCGGCCCTGCAATGGACCACGGTCCTGTCGCTTTTGATCGCGCTCTACTCCGCCCGCGCCGGGGTCTCGGCGCTGGTCCAGGGGCTGGACGTCGTCCACCGCTCGCGTCCGCGCGGCTGGGTCTGGGGCTGGGCGGTCGACTTCATGCTGACGGCAGCGCTGATCGGTGCCCTGTTCGTGGCGCTGGTCACCGTGGTCGTCGTCCCGGTCCTGTTGTCCTATGTCCGGTTCGGCACGTTCGAGTCCTGGCTGACCAAGGTCCTGCCCTGGGGCGCGATGTTCCTGCTGGTCGTGACCTGCCTGTCGATCCTGTACCGCTTCGGCCCCAACGTGCCCGGCGGCTTCCGAAGCCCCTGGATCACCGTCGGCGTGCTGGTGGCGGCGCTGGCCTGGGCCGGGGTGTCGATCGGCTTTTCGGTCTATCTGGCGAACTTCAACAGCTACAACGCGATCTACGGGTCGATCGGCGCGGTGATCATCCTGATGATGTGGCTTTACCTGTCGGTCTGGGCGGTGCTGCTGGGGGGAGCGATCAATGCCGAACTGGATGCACGGTTGCGGCGTCCGGTGGCCTAAAGCCCCAGCCGGTCCAGCGCTGCGTCAAGCGGCGACCAGTCCTGAATCTGCAGCCGGACCACCAGCGTCAGCACCCGCGAGCGCCAGGCCAGGGGCAGGCGTGCGGCGTCCTTCTCGGTCGTCACCAATTGCGCGCCCAGCGCCTGTGCCTCGGCCTGCAGCCGCCGCAGCAACGACTCGGACAGGGGCGCGTGGTCGCCAAGGGCTTCACTTCGCACCACATTCGCCCCTTCGGCGCGCAGGGTGGCAAAGAACCGCTCCGGATCGGCGATGCCGGCGAATGCGAGCACCCGCTCACCTTTCCAGTCCATTCCCATCTGCAATGGAGCCAGCGATCCGTGCAGGCGCGGTCCCGTCACCACGCTGCCCCAGACCGCCTGAAACCGCGACTGGGCGGCCGGGTCGCCGATGGTCAGCACCAGATCGGCGCGCGCGAGACCAACCGCCACGGACTCGCGCAAGGGGCCCGCCGGGATGCAGCGCCCGTTGCCGAAGCCGCGCCCGGCGTCAACCACCACAAGCCCCAGCGCAGGCTTCACCGCCGGGTTCTGAAAGCCGTCGTCCATGAGGATCACCCCCGCCCCGGCGGCCTCGGCGGCACGGACCCCGGCAGCCCGGTCACGGGCCACCCAGACCGGGGCAAAGGCGGACAGGAGAAGCGGCTCATCGCCCACGTCTTCGGCCCGGTGCCGGGCGGCATCGACCCGGACCGGGCCTGCCAGATGCCCGCCATAGCCCCGACTGACGACATGCACCGCATGACCGCGCGCCGTCAGGCGTTCGATCAGCGCGATGACGGTCGGGGTCTTGCCCGCCCCTCCGGCGGTCAGGTTGCCGACGCAGATCACCGGAACCTGCGGCTGGTATCCCGGTTGCCGCAGCCGCCGC
>JBIJDO010000454.1:0-2548 GCA_044344105.1 Tabrizicola sp. | reverse complement strand
CCGAGGACCCGCGCCGCCTCGTCCATCGCCCGTTCGACGGTCAGGATCGCCTCGGGCCGCCCGGCCCCGCGATAGGCGTCGATCGGGGTGGCGTTGGTATAGATGCCGGTTGCCGCCAGCGCCGCGACCGGCACCTGGTAGACCCCGGTCAGCACCTTGGCGAAAAGCTCGGTCTGGATCGCCTGGCCGAACTGCGAATTGTAGGCACCAAGGTTGGTGACCAGATCGACGCGGTAGGCGGTGATCCGGTGGTCGGCATCAAAGCCAAGCGTCGCCCGCGCCACCAGATCGCGACCGGCGTTGTCGGTCAGCATCGCCTCGCTGCGGGTCGAGACCCAGGCCACCGGGCGGCCCAGCTGGCGCGCGGCTTCGGCGAGGGTGACATATTCGGGATAGGTCATCGCCTTCATCCCGAACCCGCCGCCCACGTCGGGGTTCGTCACCCGCACCCGGTCGCGCGGCAGGCCGAGCATCCGCGACAGCTCGTTCCGCTGCGGCCAGACCCCCTGACCGTTCACGCAGAGATGCAGCCTGTCACCGTCCCATTCGGCAAAGGCCGCGCGCGGCTCCATCGGCGCAGCGGTCACCCGGTTGTGGACCACTTCGACCGTGACCCGCTGGGCCGCGGCACGCAGGGCTGCATCCGTGGCCGCACCGTCGCCGAAGACATAGTCGAACGCCCGGTTGCCCCCGGCACCGCCGTGGATCGAACGGCCTTCGGGCGTCATCGCAAGAACCGGCTCCAGACCGTTGATATCGCAAAGGATCGCTTCCAGCGCATCCCGCGCGGATTCGGGCGTGTCGGCCACCACCATCGCGATGGCCTCGCCGACAAAGCGCACATGGCTCTGCGCCAGAACCGGGCGTTCCGGGCCGGCCCCAAGGCCGCCGTCCCGCGTCTCGATCCGCTCGCCCTTCATCCCCAGCTTGACCCCGGCGGCAATCAGGTCCTCAGCGGTCAGAACCAGACGCACGCCGGGCATCGCGCGGGCATCGGAGACGTCAAGCGCAACGATCTCGCCATGCGGGTGGTCCGACCGCAGGAACACCGCCCAAAGCGCATCCTTTGGCACCAGATCGGCCACATAGCGGCCCTGCCCGGTCAGGAAGCGCACATCCTCGCGCCGCGTCAGGGGCTGGGCGAGGCCGAATTTCATCCGCGCGGTATCCATGGGCTTGCGTCCTCCGGACCCGATGCTCAAGCGCCCGGCGGGAATTGTCCAGCCGGGCGCTTAGGGATCACGTCGATTTGGGCCGGATCAGAGCTTGAGGCTGAGAACCGTCGCCATCTGCAGCTCACCAAAGCCGTTGAACCGGGTGTTGGTGACGGTCGAATAGGACCCCATGCCCTGCCAGATCACGAAATCCCCTTCGTCAAGGTCCGACGGCAAGGGAGTCTCCCCCGGCAGCCGGTCGACCGAATCGCAGGTCGGCCCGAAGATGATGCGCGGGACCGCCTCGCCCCGGCGCTTTTCGCCTGACGGAGACAGCACTTCGATCCGGTCGATCACCCCGATCATCGGCAGTTCGGTCAAGGAACCATAAACCCCGTCGTTCAGGAACACATGCGTCCCGTCGCGCAGCGCCTTGACCCGTGCGGCCAGCGCGAAAGCGTCACCGCAAAGCGCGCGTCCCGGCTCGCAGACCAGCGCGGGACGGTCGGCCCCGAAGGCTTCGGTCGTGACACGGTCGATCAGGGCGAACGTATCCTCGATCTGCGGGACGATGGCCGACATCCGGTGGCTCGGAAAGCCCCCGCCCACGTTCAACCGCGCAATCCTGACGCCGGCCGCTTTGGCGATCATCGCCGCCTCGCGGATATAGGCCTCCCAGGCGTGCGGATCGGTGCATTGCGTGCCCGGATGGAAGGTGATCGACGGGATGTAGCCCGCCGCCGCCACGTCGCGCAGAAGCTCGGTCGCCAGTTCCACCGTCGCGCCGAACTTGGCGCCGAAGTTGTAGGCGGCCCCCGCGACCGGCAGCTTGAAGCGGACAGAAATCTCGGTGCCCTGAACCGGCACCATCTCGACCAGCTTCGCCAGTTCCGACTTCGAATCGACAGAGTAGGACTTCACGCCCTTCCCGACCGCATAGGCGATCTCGGCCCGCGCGCGCACCGGGTTGTTGTAGTGGATCGCCGCATCGGGGGCGAGGCGGCGGATCAGGTCGATCTCGAACGGGCTGGCGCAGTCAAAGCCGCGCACGCCGGCGGCCGCGAGGTTTTCGACCATCGCCTCGCCGGGGTTCGACTTGACGGCATAGGTGACGAGACCCGGAAAGCCGTCGATGAAGCGGCGCGCGGCGGCTTGCGCCGCCGAGGGCGCGAAGAACAGGACCGGGTGTTCCGGCTGCTGTTTCTTCAGAAAATCCGTGGGGTTGGTCCAGATCGTCTTCGAGAGTCCCATCGGCGTATTTCCCTTTGCCAACAAGACGCTTCGCCCTTCCCCGCAAGCCTTTGGGACCGGGCACCAGCGTGGTTTCAAGTGAACCAGGCCAGGTGCGTATGAGCCGCCCTTTTCCTGCAGTGAAGGATGCCGCATATGGGTGA
>JBIJDO010000453.1:0-2550 GCA_044344105.1 Tabrizicola sp. | reverse complement strand
CGCATGTCGATACTGCCTCGTCGATCAAGACCGACATCCCGGCGCTGCGTGCGGCGATGACGGCAGCGGGGCATCCGGCCCTGTTGGCGGTCGATTGCATCGCCTCGCTTGGCTGCGACGCGTTCCGGATGGATGCCTGGGGCGTCGATGTGATGGTCGCCGCCTGCCAGAAGGGGCTGATGACCCCGCCCGGCATGGCCTTCGTCTGGTTCTCCGAAGCGGCGCGCCGGCGCTCTGGCACCGGCGATCTGGTGACACCCTACTGGGCCTGGGGGCCGCGCGCCGACGCGCAGGAATTCTGGCAGATCTGGGACGGCACCGCCCCGACGGCGCAGCTTTACGGCCTGCGCGAGGCGCTGGACATGATCGCCGAGGAGGGGCTGGAGAATGTCTGGCACCGGCACCGCACCCTCGCCGGGGCCGTCTGGGCCGCCTTCGACGCCTGGGGCGCAGGTCACCCGGCCATCGGGATGAACGTCGCAGACCCTGTCCATCGCGGCTGGTCGGTGACGGCGGCACGCTTCGGGGCACCGCATGCGACGCGGCTGCGAAACTGGTGCGAGACGAAAGCGGGCGTGACCCTTGGCATCGGGCTTGGCATGGCCCCTTCGACCGATCCGGCCTTTCACGGCTTCCTGCGCGTCGGGCACATGGGGCATGTGAACGCCCATATGACGCTGGGGGCGCTTGCGGTGATGGAGGCCGGGCTGACGGCGCTCGACATCCCGCACGGGGCAGGGGCCCTGGACGCGGCGGCAGGGGTTATCGCGAAGGGGGCATGATGGGCTGGTTTCAGACCCGCGATCTGGGCGGCGGCGTTTTCGTGACGCTGGAACCGTCGGTTGACCCGATGTTCCGCGCGACGATGGTCACCGTCCTTGGCCGCGACCGCGACCTGCAGTTCGATTTCGGCTGCGGTCTGCTGCCGCTCCGCCCGGCGCTGCCCCTGTCCGGCAAGCCGGTGATCGCCGTCGCAAGCCACGCCCATGTCGATCACATCGGCGGCTTCCACGAATTTGCCGACCGTCAGGGCCATGCCGCCGAAACCCTCGGTTTTGCAGGTCAACCCGGTGTCGAGACCTTTGCCGAAGAATTCCGCACCTGGCCCAACCCGGTCTCGGACCTGCCGCATCCCGGCTGGACCATCGCCGACTGGACGCTGCGGCCCGCCCCCCTGACCGGGACGCTCGCCGAAGGCGACCGGGTGGACCTTGGCGACCGCAGCTTCACCGTCCTCCACCTGCCGGGCCATTCCCCCGGCGGGATCGGGCTTCTGGATCAGGCGGATGGTCTGTTCCTTACCGGCGACGCGATCTATGACGACGAAATCCTCGATGACCTGCCGGGCGCGTCGATCCCGGACTACCTGACGACGATGGAGCGGCTCTGCCACATCGACTGCCGTCTTGCCATCGGCGGCCACGGACCGGAAATGACCCGCGACCGCATGGTCGGGATTGCCGGGGACTACCTGCGCCGCCGTGGCTGACCTCCGTTGCGTTCGGCGAACCGGAAACCTGCCCGGCGACGCTCCCGGATTGTCGCGCCCCTGTGCACGACGGCAACCGATCTGTGCAGGATCGGCGGCATCTGCCCCTTTTCGCGCTTGCAGCAGAGGCGTATGCTCCGGCGCATGCGCAACAAGGATGCGGTGCAAGCGGTGAAGTGCAGCGGAAGGCGGCCCGTCGTCGGGATCATCGGCAACAGCTACCTGATCAACGACAGCTATCCGGCCCATTCCAGCGGCACGATGAACTCAGCCGCCGTGGCCGAGGTTGCGGGCTGCCTCCCGCTCATCATCCCCTCCGACCCGCGCTACGTGGCGGTCGACGAACTCCTTGACCTCTGCGACGGCTTCCTTCTGACCGGCGGGCGGCCGAACGTCCATCCCAGCGAATATGGCGAGGATGAGACCCCCGCCCACGGTGCCTTCGACCGGGGCCGCGACGCGATCACACTGCCGCTGATCCGCGCCTGCGTCGACCGGGGCCAGCCCTTTCTCGGCATCTGCCGCGGCTTTCAGGAGGTGAACGTAGCCCTGGGCGGCACCCTCCACCCCGAGATCCGCGACCTCCCCGGCCGGATGAACCACCGGATGCCGCCGAAAGGCACACTGGAGGAATGCTTCGCGCTGCGCCACATGGTGACCTTCGCCGACGGTGGGGTCTTCCACCGCCTGACGGGTGCGCGCGAGGTGATGACGAACACGCTTCACGGCCAGGGCATCGCCCGCGCCGCCGCAAACATCGTGATCGATGGCCATGCCCCTGACGGCACGCCCGAGGCGATCTATGTCAAGGACGCGCCCGGCTTCACCCTGTCGGTGCAGTGGCACCCGGAATGGAATGCCGGCGCGGACCCGGTCTCGCGTCCCCTGTTCCAGGCCTTCGGTCAGGCCGTCGCGGCCTGGGCCGCGCAGGACAGCCCGGCGGTCCAGCGGCGCAGCGCCTAGAGCGTGTCAGGGTTTGGTTGAAGCATACCCTGCATGTCGAAGGTATCTTTGGCATTCGTCGGGCGTGAAGTCGTCCAGGAGGTTTCCGACCCGTCGCC
>JBIJDO010000451.1:0-2572 GCA_044344105.1 Tabrizicola sp. | reverse complement strand
TGCTTGCCGTCCTGCGTCACGATCGGCATCGTCGAGGCAAGCTGCTTGTCCAGCCCGTTCTCCGTGTAGACATCCGAAATGTCGAGGAACAGTCCGGCATCGACGAAAGGCTTCATCCGGTTGGCGGGATACCAGTTGGCGACATCCGGCGGATCGGTGGTCAGGAAGTTGCGGATCGCGGTCTTGTAGCCTTCGCGGTCCATGATGTTCATCTGCACGTCGATGTCGGTGTTCTCCGCCTCGAAATCCGCGACCAGTTGCTCCCAGGCCGCCTTCGGTGCGGGATCGTTGTTGTCGGTGGTGAATGTCACGACACGCTGCTGCGCGAACGCCGCCGTGGACAGCAGAAGTGCCGCCCCGAGCGCCAGTGCGCCCGCTCTCTTGTGAACCATGGTTTCCTCCCTTTGGTTTCACTATTTGAAACTAAGTCTTGAATATTGAAAACTATGTCGGCTATCGTCTATCCTGTCAACTGGATCGTAAGCGGAGGGGCGATGAACGCGGAAGGGCATGCGGACGGCACCGTCGGCAAGGCGCTCGATGTCCTGGACATGGTCGCAAGCCATGGCCAGCCGGTGCGTTTTTCCGACCTTCTGGTGCAGTCCCAGTATCCCAAGGCCACGCTCTACCGCCTGCTGCAGACGCTGACCAACCAGGGCATGCTGACCTACGATCCGGCCCCCGGCACCTACGCCCTGGGCATGCGGCTGGTACGCCTTGCGCATGCCGCCTGGGCGCAGTCCTCGCTTGCCCCGATCGCGCGGCCCTATCTCGATGAACTGGCTGAGAAAACCGGCGAAACCATCCACCTTGCGCAGATGGATCTGGGCCAGGTCCTTTATGTCGACAAGCGCAACGCGGCCCGCCCGGTCGAGATGTTCTCCTCGGCCGGCAAGGTCGGGCCGGCCTATTGCACCGGCGTCGGCAAGGCGATGCTCGCCTATCTTGACGAGGGGACGCTGGAGAATGCGATCTCGCGGCAAAGCTTCCACCGCTTCACCGCCAACACGCTGCACACGCCCGCGCTCCTGAAAGCCGAACTTTCGGCGATTCGCGCCCGCGGCTACGGCTTTGACCGCGAAGAGCACGAGCCGGGAATCATCTGCTGCGCCGTGCCGATTCTCTCCCGCGCAGGCCGGGCGATCGGCGCGGTGTCGGTCACATCGACCACGGCGCGCACCACGCTGGAGGCGCTTGAAGGCCATGCGCCGCTGATCAGGGACATCGCCGCGCGACTCGCGGCCGAGGCGGAAAGCTGGCGCTTTCCGGAACAGGTTCAGGGGGAGGAACGAAAGCCATGACAGGTGTTACGCTGGAAGGGGTCGTCAAGCAGTTTGGCGACGTTCGGGTGATCCACGGCGTCAATCTCAGGATCGAGGACGGCGAATTCTGCGTCTTCGTCGGCCCCTCGGGCTGCGGCAAATCCACGCTTCTTCGCATGGTCGCGGGTCTGGAGGCGACGAGTTCCGGCGCGATCCGCATCGGCGCGCGCGATGTGACCCATGTCGACCCGTCCGAGCGGGGCGTGGCCATGGTCTTCCAGACCTATGCGCTTTACCCGCACATGACGGTGGCCGAAAACATGGGGTTCGGCCTCAAGATGACCGGACATCCCAGGGCGGACATCGACCGCAAGGTCGCGGAAGCCGCGCGCATCCTGAAGCTTGAGCCGCTTCTGGAACGCAAACCCAAGGCGCTCTCGGGCGGCCAGCGGCAGCGGGTCGCCATCGGCCGGGCCATCGTGCGGGGGCCGGAGGTGTTCCTGTTCGACGAACCGCTGTCGAACCTCGATGCCGAACTCCGGGTGGAAATGCGGGTCGAGATCGCGCGCCTGCACCGCGAGATCGGCGCGACGATGGTCTATGTGACCCACGACCAGGTCGAGGCGATGACGCTGGCCGACAAGATCGTCGTCCTGCGGTCCGGGCGGATCGAGCAGGTCGGCAAGCCGCTTGATCTCTACAACAACCCCGACAACCGCTTTGTCGCAGGCTTCATCGGCTCGCCGGCGATGAACTTTGTGTCCGGCGTCGCCGACAGCGGTTCGGTCGTGGCCAAGGGACTTGGCACCGTGGCGACCTCTGTCGGTCTGCCTGCCAAGGGGGCCGAGGTGACGGTGGGTCTGCGCCCGCAGCATCTGAAGATCGGGACCGGGGATACGCATCGGGTGGAACTGACCGAAGCCTTGGGCGGGGTGTCTTACGTCCACCTGACCGCGCCTTCGGGCGAAAAGCTGGTCGTGGAACGTCACGATCAGGTCAGCCTCGAGCCGGGGGCGATGGTCGGCGTTGGCTTTGATGCCCGCGATGCGATGGTCTTCGACAAGGATGGCCTGCGCTTGCGCTGACCGGAACCGCTCGTCGTTCGACTTCGTCGCTCCTCGCTCGGGCACAGCGAGGAGAAGCCGAAGGCGTACGACGAGCAACCTGTTACCAAATCCTGAACGCCCGCAGCCAACCCCTTGATTGCAAAGGGTCGGAAAACCTGTCCACGCGTGGGCAGCCCTCAGTGCCCCGACAGGAACTTCTCCGCATCCAAGGCCGCCATGCAGCCCATCCCGGCGCTGGTGACC
>JBIJDO010000449.1:0-2574 GCA_044344105.1 Tabrizicola sp. | reverse complement strand
TCCTTCGTGATTGGCATCCTGTTCGTCGTGCTGGGCAGCCGGGAGCCCTGGCATTTCCTGCTGATGACCGGCCTCCTCGGTGGGTTCACGACCTTCTCGGCCTTTTCGCTGGACACTTTGAAGCTGGTGGAAGCCGGGCAGCCGTTGCAGGCCGCCGCCTATGTCCTGGGGTCGGTGGCCCTGTCGCTGATTGCCGTCGCGCTTGGCGTGGCCCTTGCCCGAGGCCTGACATGACCGTCCAGACCCTGACCGTGACCGAGGAGGAGGGCGAACAGCGCCTGGACAAGTGGCTCCGCCGCCGGTTTCCGCAACTGAACCAGGTCGCGGTCGAAAAGCTGTGCCGCACCGGGCAGATCCGGGTCGACAGTGGTCGTGTCAAGGCGTCGGACCGGGTGCTGCCGGGCCAGATGGTGCGGGTGCCGCCCTTGCCCGATGCCGCCCCCCGGACCGAGGCGCGCGTGCAGGGGGTCTCGGCAGCGGATGCAAGGATGATCCAGGGGGCGGTCCTGTGGAAGGACGAGCACATGATCGTCCTGAACAAGCCCGCCGGTCTGCCGTCGCAGGGCGGGTCCGGGCAAGGCGACCGGCATGTCGACGGGCTGAGTGAGGCCTTGAAGTTCGGCTACAAGGAAAAGCCCAAACTGGTCCACCGGCTGGACAAGGACACTTCGGGCGTCCTGATGCTGGCGCGGACCGACCGGGTGGCGCGCGCCCTGTCCGAGGCCTTGCGGCACCGGGCCGCGCGCAAGATCTACTGGGCGGTCGTCGCGGGCGTGCCGCATCCCCGGCAGGGTTCGATCAAGTTCGCGCTGGAGAAGGCTCCCGGAAGGGGCAGGGGGGGCGAAGGCGAGAAGATGCTCTGCGTCCATCCGGCGAAGATGGCCGACCATCCGGACGCCAAGCGGGCGCATACCGACTATTTCACGCTGTGGTTCCTGGGGCAGCGCCTGTCCTGGATGGCGCTGGAGCCGGTCACGGGGCGCACCCACCAGTTGCGCGCGCACATGGCCGAGATCGGGCATCCGATCCTGGGCGACGGCAAGTATGGCGGCGGCGAGACGGAGAACCTGGGCGATGGCTGGGGGGCGGGGACCGGCGGGGACCTGTCGAAGAAGCTGCACCTGCATGCCCGCAGCCTGACCGTCGAGCACCCGATCCTGAAGACATCCCTGACCTTCACCGCGCCCTTGCCCGAGCACATGGCGCGGACCTGGAAGCTCTTGGACTGGAAAGAAGGCGATGTCCCCGCCGACCCGTTCGAGGTGATAAGGTGAGCGTCTGGACCGCGCGTCGCTTCTGGACCCGGGCCGAGGCGGTTGAGGTCGAGGGCGGCCATGCCGTGCATCTTGATGCCCGCCCGGTCCGAACGCCCCTGAAGGCCCCGCTGATCCTGCCGACGCCCGCCCTTGCCGAGGCCATCGCCGCGGAATGGCAGGCGCAGGAGGGCAAGGTCGATCCCTTGACCATGCCCTTCACCCGGACGGCGAATTCGGCGATCGACAAGGTGGCCCCGCAGTTCGACGAGGTGGCGGAGATGCTGGCGGCCTACGGTGCCAGCGACCTGTTGTGCTACCGCGCGGAAGGGCCTGGAGACCTGATCACGCAGCAGGCGCGGGCCTGGGATCCGATCCTGTCCTGGGCCGACGCGGCGCTTGGGGCACGGCTTGTGGTGACGGCAGGGATCACGCCGGTCGATCAGCCGCCGCAAGGGCTTGCCGCCCTTGAGAGGCTTGTCTGGCAGCAGACGCCGTTCCAGCTTGCGGCGTTTCACGACCTGGTTGCCTTGTCCGGATCGCTGGTCCTGGCCCTTGCGGTCACCCGGCGAAAGCTGTCCGCCGAGGACGCCTGGACGCTGTCGCGGATCGACGAGGACTGGCAGCGCGCGCTTTGGGGCGAAGACGACGAGGCGACCGAAATGGCCGCCCTGAAACGGGCCGCCTTCCTGCAGGCGGACCGATTCTATGGATTGTGCGGGTAACAAGTCTGCCCAAAGTCTGTGCAGCCTTGGGACAGGAGGCTGATGGCCTGCCTCAAGCCACCGAAATCAAGCGTTTTTCCCTAAATCCGCAGGACGCGCTTGACCTTCAAAAGCGCTTTCGCCGAAACTGCCAGCAGTGGGAGCGGTTGATCTCCTACAACCCTCACCGGCGCGATCTGGTCGCGCTGCAACAAAAGCGTGGCCGCTGAAGGGCCACATACTCAGGAAGAGGTAAGAATGAAAAAATCCGTGTTTTTCGGCGCACTCGCGGCCACGACGCTGGTCTCGGGGATGGCGCTGGCCGGCACCCTTGACGATGTCAAGGCGCGCGGCGAGCTGATCTGCGGGTCGAACACCGGTCTGACCGGATTCGGTGCCCCGGACGCGAGCGGCAACTGGGCCGGGTTCGACGTGGACCTCTGCCGTGCGATCGCGGCGGCGGTCCTTGGCGACGCGAGCAAGGTCAAGTTCGTGCCGACCACCGGCGAGACCCGCTTTACCGCGCTGCAGTCGGGCGAAGTGGACCTTCTGGTCCGCAACTCGACCTGGACCTTCTCGCGCGATACCGAACTGGCGC
The DNA here is from genome assembly GCA_044344105.1 of Tabrizicola sp. Lineage (GTDB taxonomy): Bacteria > Pseudomonadota > Alphaproteobacteria > Rhodobacterales > Rhodobacteraceae > Tabrizicola. The sequence continues at coordinate 19 of JBIJDO010000449.1, read as the reverse complement.
TCGATTTCGTTGCCGTGAA
>JBIJDO010000193.1:0-5806 GCA_044344105.1 Tabrizicola sp. | reverse complement strand
GTCCAACACCGCCTCATAGCAGCGCACGCGGGTGAAGTGGTCAACGTCGCCAGGCTTGGTCATGCCGACGACGGGGTGGATGAGGAGGTTCGCCTCGGCCTCGCGCGCGGCGCGGAAGGTCAGTTCCTGATGCGCGCGGTGCAGCGGATTGCGGGTCTGGAACGCGACGATCTTGCGCCAGCCCAGCTTGCGGAACAGCGCGCGAAGCTCGTTCGGCGAATCGCGGCGGGCCTTGAAGTCATAGTGCACGGGTTGCTGGATGCCGATGACCGGGCCACCCAGGTAGACCTTGCCGGCCTGGTTGTGCAGGTAATTCACCGCAGGATGGGCCAGGTCGTCCGCGCCGAAAACCTTCTCGGCCTCAACAGCCTTGTTCGGGACCCATTTGTCACTGATCGACAGGATCGCAAGGATCACCCCCTCGGCGTCGCGAAGGGCGATGTCCTGACCGGGGGCGACCTTTTCGGCAAAGGCTTCGGACACGTCCAGCGTGATCGGCATCGGCCAGAGCGTACCGTCACGGGTGCGCATGTTGGCGACGACACCGTCATAGTCCGCCTGCCCCATGAAACCCTTGAGCGGATGGAACCCGCCGTTCATCAAGAGTTCCAGATCGCAGACCTGACGCGGGGTAAGGTCCCAGGAGGGCAGGTTCCCGGCCTCGACCTTCAGCTTCTGGGCCGAGTCGGAGGAGACGTAGAGTTCGGGGATCGGGGCGTGGTTCGGCAGGAACATGCGGGTGGACCTTTGCAGCGGCGAAGAGCGCCATTTGCGCGGGTCCGTAGCCCGAGCCGGGGGCGGACATCAAGCGGATGCAAGCGATTTGCTGCAGATAAGGCGGAAGTTGTGGGGGAGTTGGCGCGGATGGGCAACGGTTCCGCGCTGGTGCAAGCACCGGGACGGATTTCCCTTCGATGCGCTTTTCCCGCAAAGTTTCGGAATTCCGTTCTGCCCGGACCGCTCGTCGTCGACTTCGTCGCTCCTCGCTGCGCCCAGCTGCGACGAGAAGCCGAAGGCGCACGAGGAGCGCCGTCAGGCCAGATAGGCCCGGAAACTGCGGATGACCGTCTCATAGACCGCGCGCTTGAACGGGACGATGCTTTCCACCATCTCGTCGGCGAGGATCCAGCGCCAGGTAGAGAACTCCGGGTGGTCGGTCGCGATCTTCACGTCGGCGTCGCTGCCCTTGAAGCGGAACAGGAACCACTTCTGCCGCTGACCGCGATACTTGCCACCCCAGACCCGGCCCAGAAGTTCGGGCGGCAGGTCGTAGGTCACCCAGCCATGCGTCTTGCCGATGAACTCCACCTTGTCGCGGGTGACGCCGGTTTCTTCCATAAGCTCGCGATAGGCGGCCTCGCGCGGGGTTTCGCCCGCGTCGATCCCGCCTTGCGGCATCTGCCAGGCGGGCGAGGGGCTGTCGATCCGCTGACCGGCGAAGACAAGGCCGCGGGCGTCGATCAGGACGACGCCCACGCAGGGCCGGTAAGGCAGGCTTTCCGGATCGGCCACCGGATCAGGGAGCCGCAGGGGCGATTGCGGTCAGGCCCTTGATGATGTCGACGGCATAGGCAAGCTGATAGTCCTCATCCCGCAGCTTGGCGGATTCCACCGCGCGGTCCTGTTCTTCCTGGTAGAGGCGCGTTTCTTCCTCGGTCATCGAATCGTTGCTGATGGCCCCGCGAAGGTCGGCCTCGGACTGCTGCCGCAGGGCCGCGCTGTTCTCTTCCTCGGCTGCCGCCGCGTCGACCGGCTCCGGCAGGGGCTGGTTCACGACGATGTCCGGAGAGATTCCAAGCGCCTGGATCGACCGGCCCGACGGCGTGTAGTAGCGCGCGGTCGTCAGGCGCATCGCGCCATCGCCGCGCAGCGGGATCAGGGTCTGGACCGAGCCTTTGCCAAAGCTTTTCGTGCCGACGACGATGGCGCGGCGGTGATCCTGCAGGGCCCCCGCCACGATTTCCGAGGCCGAAGCCGAGCCGCCGTTGATCAGAAGGACGATGGGCTTGCCGTCGATCAGATCACCCGCTTCCGCGTTGTAGCGTTCGCCGCTGCCTGCGACGCGACCCCGGGTCGAGACGATCTCGCCCTTCTCCAGGAAGGCGTCCGAAACGCTGATCGCCTCGTTCAGAAGGCCGCCGGGGTTGTTGCGCAAATCGATGACCACGCCGTCCAGCTTGTCGGCCCCGCCCAGTTCCTCAAGTCCCTTGGCCAGTTCTTCCTTCACGCCGCTGGTGGTCTGGTCGTTGAAGGTGGTGATCCGCAGGACGATGGTCTTGCCGACGACACGTCCCTTGACCGCGGTCAGCTTGATCGTGTCGCGGATGATCGAAACATCGAAGGGTTCGGCCGTTCCCTCGCGGACGACGGTGATGATGATCTCCGAGCCGATCGGCCCGCGCATCTTTTCCACCGCCTCGTCCAGCATCAGCCCGGAAACCGGCTCGCCGTCGACCTGGGTGATGAAATCGCCCGCCTGGATGCCTGCCTTGGCCGCAGGGGTGCCGTCCATCGGCGAGATCACCTTGATGAAGCCTTCCTCCTGCGTGACCTCGATCCCGAGGCCGCCGAACTCGCCCCGGGTCTGGACCTGCATGTCCTCGAAATCCTTGGCGGAGAGGTAGCTCGAATGCGGATCGAGCGAGGTCAGCATGCCGTTGATCGCTGCGGTGACAAGCTCGTCGGTCGAGACCTCCTCGACATACTGCGAGCGGACCCGTTCGAAGATGTCGCCGAAGAGGTCAAGCTGTTCGTAGACCGAACCGGCCTGAGCCGATTCCTGCGCCAGAAGCGGCCCGCCGACCTGCGTCGTCAGGACGGCTGCGGCAACGGTTCCGGCCAGGGCGGCAATCACATGTTTCTTCATTCGCGTCAGTCTCCTGTCCGGGCGAGGCCCGCGAACCAATCCGTCGGGTCCACGGGCCGGGCGCCCTGTCTGAGTTCCATATAAAGCGTTTCCGTGTCGCGCCCGCCAGTGCCATCCGGCACGAGGTCGGCGATTTCCCCTTCCGCCGCGTCCGGCCCGCCCATCAGCCCCAGCGGCGCGTCGCGGCCCACCACCTCTCCCACCTCGCCATAAAGGATCTCCATGCCGGTCAGTATCAGGAGATAGCCGTCACCGGGTTCAAGGATCATCACATTTCCGTAGTCGAGCAGCGGCCCGCGAAACCGGATCGTTGCGGGCCACGGCGCGGTGACAAGCGCAAGCGGCTGGGTGGCAAGCGTCACGCCGGGGCGACGCACCCCGGCGGGGTCGGCTTCGTCCGGGCGGCGCAGGACGGTCCCAAGCACCGGCAGGGGCAGACGGCCCTTCTCCGAGGCAAATGTCGGATCGTTGCCCGCCTCCCGGGCCAGCCCGCCGGCGAAGGCGTCCAGCGTGTCGGCGCTGTCAAGAAGGCCCTTGAGCACTTCGGGGTCCTCGGTGAAGCGACGCGGCAGGTCGGTGCGGTCCGAGATGGCCTGCGACAGTTCGGTACGGGCGGTCTGCGCCGTCGCAAGGCCCTGTTCAAGCACCGCCCCGGCAGAAAGTTGCAGCGCGCGAAGGTCGGCCAGTTCCTGCAGCTCGGCCTTCAGCGCCAGAGCTTCGGACTGCAGCGCCGGGGTGACATCGGCCAGGATCATGCCGGACCGCGCACTGCTGACGGCCCCCTCGGGATGAAGAAGGAGGAGCGGACCGGGATTCGCCTCCATCGTCGCAAGGACACCCAGAAGCCGGCCGATCCCGTCGCGCTTGGCCTCGAAGGCGCGGGTCAGGGTCGCCTCGCGCAGCGCGGCGGAGCGCAGGGCCCCGCGCAGGGCGGCAAGGCCGGTCTCATAGGCGCGTATCGTCTGCGACAGCGCCGCGACCCGGTCCCGCGCCTCGGTCGCGGCGTCAAGGGCGGCCACGGCAAGCTGCAGGTCGGTCGAGGCCCTCGCCGCCGCTTCGGCCACCGTTTCCGCCCGCAGGGGCAGGGCAACCACCAGGATCAGGGCGGCGAGGCGGATCATGCGATAAGGGTCTGGCCGGTCATTTCGGGCGGCTGCGGCAGGTGCATCAGTTGCAGGAGCGTGGGGGCCAGATCGGCAAGCCGACCGGTCCGCAGGGTGGTGCCGGGCGGGCCGCCGACCAGGATCACCGGAACCGGGTTCACCGTATGCGCGGTGTGCGGGCCGCCGGTGACCGGGTCGATCATCACGTCGCAGTTGCCGTGGTCGGCGGTGATGATCATCGCGCCGCCCTGTGCGGTCAGCGCCGCCAGCGCCCGGGTCAGGCCGCGGTCCACCGCCTCGCAGGCCTTGATCGCAGCGGGCAGCGACCCGGTGTGGCCGACCATGTCGGGGTTGGCATAGTTGACGACGATCAGGTCGTAGCCCTTCTCGATGGCGGCGACGAGGTGATCGGACACCTGATCCGCGCTCATCTCGGGCTGGAGGTCATAAGTCGCCACCTTGGGTGAAGGTGGCATGGCGCGGTCTTCGCCGGGGTAGGGCTGTTCGCGCCCGCCGTTCAGGAAAAAGGTGACATGGGGGTATTTCTCGGTCTCGGCGAGGCGGAACTGGGTCAGGCCCTGCGCGGCCACCCATTCGCCAAGGGTGTTGACCAGCACCCGCTTGGGAAAGGCGCTGGTCATGAAGGTGTTGTGGGCGTCGGAGTATTCGACCATCCCCAGAAGGGCGGACCACTTTGGCCTCGCGCCGGTGTCGAAGGCGCTGAAATCGGGCGCACCGATCGCGGCAAGGATTTCGCGGGCACGGTCGGCGCGAAAGTTCAGGCAGAAGACGCCGTCGCCATCCCCGGCCCCGCGGTAGCCGTCGATGACCGTGGGGGCGAGGAATTCATCCGTCTCGCCCTTGCCGTAGCTGTTGGAAATCGCGGTCAGCGGGTCAGGGGCAGTTTCGCCCCTGGCATGGACGATCCCGTCAAAGGCGCGGGCGACCCGGTCCCAGCGGTTGTCGCGGTCCATCGCCCAGTAGCGGCCCGTCACGGTGGCGATGCCGGCCCCATAGGGCAGCCGCTTGACCAGCGCCTCGACGAACCCCTGCGCCGAAGAGGGGGCGACGTCGCGCCCGTCGGTCACCGCATGCAGCGCGACCGGCACGCCAAGGGCGGTGATGGCCCGACAGGCGGCAAGGACGTGGTTCACATGGCCATGCACCCCGCCGTCCGAGACGACGCCCAGAAGATGCGCCGTGCCCCCGGCAGCCTTCACCTTTGCCGCGAAGTCCAGGATCGCGGGGTTCCTCGCAAAACTGCCGTCCTCGACCGCCAGATCGATGGCCCCAAGGTCCATCGCCACCACACGCCCCGCGCCGATGTTGGTGTGGCCGACCTCGGAATTGCCCATCTGCCCGGTCGGCAGGCCGACATCGGGGCCGAAGGTGGTCAGCGTGGCATGCGGGCAGGTCGCCCAGAGATGGTTGAAGGTCGGCACATGCGCCTGCGCCGGAGCCGAGGTATCCGGGTTCGGACCGATGCCCCAGCCGTCAAGGATGCACAGGACGACGGGCTTCGGGGCAGGCATAGGCAGTCTCCGGTCAGGTTCCGCCCGGGGTTTTACGCCCTGCCGCCCGGCGGAGCAACCGCCGCCGCTGCGTGCCGGGCACTGGCCGTCTTGCCAGGGGTCAGCGCGGATGGGCAGCGTGCTTCGGTGCGACGGGCACCAGCGGCCGCGGTCATGCGGGTTTCCGTTCCAGCGACAGGGCAAACAGCCCGGCGGCGACGACGATCACGCTGCCGACGGCGACCGGCAGTTCCAGCACCTCGCCATAGACGACCATGCCGATGCCGGTGACGAAGACCAGCTGCAGATAGGCGTAGGGCTGGACG
>JBIJDO010000340.1:0-3694 GCA_044344105.1 Tabrizicola sp. | reverse complement strand
CTCGTAGCATTTCAGCAAAAGCCAGTGCGACAGGATCGAAAGGCCGCAATAGACCGCAAGAAATCCCATGTCCGTCGGCACCATCGGTTCCAGTTGCGGCAGTCCGAGGCCGGTCATCAGAACCGCCCCGATCACGCCGGGCCAGAAGAACGCGGGAAAGGTCGGCTCGTCCCGCGTGGTCAACCGGGTCAGGACCGAATAGAGCGCGAACAGGAAGGCCGAGCCCAAGGGCAGCAGGGCTTCCCAGGAGAAGACGCCCATGCCGGGCCGCAGGATGATCAGGACGCCGACGAGGCCCGCGCCGACGGCGGCCCAGCGCTGCCAGCTGATCCTTTCGCCCAGGATCGGGCCGGACAGGGCGACGATCAGCAGCGGGCAGACGGAAAACACCGCAAGGCTGTTGATCAGGCCGATCTGGGTATAGCCCCAGACGATCAGGCAGATCTCGGCCACCAGCAGGCAGGACCGCAGCACATGGGCGGGCAGGCGGGTCGAGCGGATCGCCGCGCGGGGGCCTTCGGGCCGGCGCAGCGCAAGAAGGATCACGAAAGCGGCAAAGACCCAGTAGCGGATCATGACGATCATCAGGGTCGAGTAGTTCACGGCAAGGTGTTTCGCGAACCCGTCCTGTGCCGCAAAGGCGGCGACAGCGGCGATCATCAGCCAGATGCCAAGCGCGGGGTTCTTCGAGGCCGTCATGTCGCGGGGGCGGATAGCACGGGGCGCGGGCAGGGAAAAGGGTGGCCGGCGGGCAACCCGTCGCGCTGCCTGCCGGGCGGCGCGCCTGCGGTCACGACACCAGGTACAGGGCCGTCTGCTCGTCCGTGATCAGGGTGGTCGGCTGGATGGTCTTCATCGCCGACTTCAGCGCGATCCACTTTTCCCGCCCGCCCGAAACCAGCACCCGTTCGGGACAGCGGCGCAGCATGTCGAGATTCGCGGAAATCACCCTGGCATTGACCTCGTGCGCCACGGGTCGACCGTCCTCGCCGATGAAATTGTACAAGAGATCGCCAACGGCTCCGGCCTCGATCAGAGACCGGCGGTCGGCCTCGGTAATATAGCCGGTGCGGTAGCTCGTTGTCAGGGTCGAGATGCCGCCGACCGAGAGCAGGGCCATGTCGAGGTTGCTCGCCATCTCGAAGATCGCGGCCAGCCCGCAGCGTTCCAGAAGCGCGTGTCTGGTTTCGGGGCTGTCCACGACGGCCGGGGCCGGGATCAGGAAGCCCTCGCCCTGAAACAGCTCGGCGAACTGCCAGGCGAATTCGGCCGGATTGAACCTCCGGGCCGCGGCGATGCCGCCAAGCAGCGAAACCACCCGGAAATTCTCCAGCGTCTCGCCCCGGATGAAGGGCAGCGAATGGTACAGGGTGCGGCCCCAGCCGACGCCCACCGTCATGCCCGATTTCATCAGGCTGGAAACGAAGCTGCCGGCCGCTGCGGCGATCACCCGGACCGGATCTTCCTCGGGATCGGCAAAGGGCGCGACGATGACCCGGGCGACGCGGTAGGTCGTCTCGATCCGGCGCTCAAGCTCGGTCAGTTCGGCAAGCGGCGCGGAAACCGTGACCCGGACTTCGTTGCGGCGGCGCGCATCGGCCAGCAGGCGCACCACCATGACGCGGTTGATGCCAAGCATATGTGCGATGTCGTTCTGGGTGATCCCTTCGACATGGTACAGCCAGACCGCGCGGGCCCGCAGCCGATCCGCCTCGGTCTGAGCGATGACGGCGCGAACGGCTGGCTGCATCTTTCGTCTCCCCGGTGTGCCGAAGGCAGGGCCGGACTGCTGCAACGGCGACAGAACGGGCGATCACGGCTCCGGGAACACTAGCCAATTCCCCGGCGGCGACAAGCGCCACCGGCCCGGTCCGCGGGTCAAAGCAGCAACGAGACCGGATTCTCGAGGTTCCGCACGATGGCAGCCAGAAGCTGCGCGCCCAGCGCCCCGTCGATGGCCCGGTGGTCGACCGACAGGGTAAGCGCCATCATCACGGCTGCGGTCTCGGACCCGTCCGGCTCCAGCACCTTGCGCGGGAGCGCGGCACCGACGGCCAGGATCGAACCATGCGGCGGATTGATGATCGCATCAAAGCTTTCGACCCCGAACATCCCGAGGTTGGAAATCGCCATCGACCCCCCGGCATAGTCCTGCGGCTTCAGCTTCCTCGCGCGGGCGCGTGTCGCAAGATCCTTCATCTCGGCGGACAGGACGGCGACGGTCTTCGCCTCGGCATCCCGGATCACCGGGGTGAACAACCCGCCCTCCACCGCGACGGCGACGGCTATGTCGGACCGGGAGAACCGGTACATCCGGTCGCCCGCCCAGACCGCATTGGCATCGGGAACCTGCTGCAGCGCCAGGGCGCAGGCGCGGATGATGAAGTCGTTGACCGAAAGCTTGACCCCCCGGTCGGCGATCTCGACGTTGGCCTGTTCGCGCAGGGCCATCAGCCTGTCCATCCGGGCACTGCGCCGCAGATAGAAATGCGGCACGGTCTGTTTTGCCTCGGTCAGCCGGGCCGCAACCGTGGTCCGCATGCCGTCGAGCGGCACTTCGACATAGGGCCTGTCGGCATAGACCGTGGCAAGCCGGTCTGCGGCAGCGTCGCCGGACCGGACCGGCGCGGCGGGCAAGGCAGGGGACACCCGCGCAGCCAGAGCGGCCTCGATGTCCAGCCGCTGGATGCGCTGACGCGGTCCGGTGCCCTGGATGCCACCAAGTTCAACGCCCGCCAGACGGGCAAGACGACGCGCCAGCGGGGTTGCCCGAGGCCGATGGACGGTACCGGATCGGCCCGTCGGCTCGGCGTCATCGGTCCGACCCGCAGGTTCGACGGCGGCAGAGCCCTTGGCAGGAGGCGCAGCCGAGGCGGCAGCGGGGGAACCTTCGACACTTTCGCCGTCAGAGTAAATCCAGGCAATGACGGTGCCGACCGGCAGACGCTCTCCCGGCCGGGCCACGACGTTGCGCAGGATGCCGGTTGCAGGGGCCTCCACCTCCATCGCGGCCTTGTCGGTCTCGATGTCGAAAAGCGCCGTCCCCTTCGCCACGCTGTCGCCTTCGGCCACGTGCCAGACGGACAGCGTGCCTTCCGTCATGTCCATGTCGACCTTGGGCAGGACAACTTCCACCGGCATGGCGTCAGACCTCGCGCCGGGCCAGCCGCAGGGTGGCGGCGTGGATCGTGTCGACCTGCGGCACCGAGGCACGTTCCAGGTCCGGGTTGTAGGGCACCGGGGCATCGGCCGCCCCCAGCCGCAGGATCGGCGCGTCGAGATAGTCGAACGCATCGCTTTCCGCGACCATGGCGCTGATCTCGGCCCCGACACCGAAGGCCTTGACGCCTTCATACACCACCATCAGCCGTCCGGTCCGGCGCACGGAGTCAAGGATCGTGTCACGGTCGATCGGGCGGATCGAGCGCAGGTCGATGACCTCGGCGCTGATGCCTTCGGCCGCCAGCCTTTCCGCCGCCTCCAGCGCGCGATGCAGCATGATCGAGCCTGCGACGATGGTGATATCCGTCCCGGTGCGCCGGACCAGCGCCTTGCCGATGGGTGTCAGGTAATGCCCTTCGGGAACCGGGCCCTTGGTCTTGTAGAGCAGCTTGTGCTCGAAGATCATCACGGGGTCCGGGTCGGCGAGTGCCGCCAGCAGCAGGCCCTTCGCATCATGCGGTGTCGCGGGCTG
>JBIJDO010000447.1:0-2610 GCA_044344105.1 Tabrizicola sp. | reverse complement strand
GGCCCCCACCCGACCCATTCCCCCCTTCCCACGGATCGGCTATCAAACCCCCAGGAATCGGAAGGACCTCACCCGGTGATCACGCGGCGCTCCCTGCTGGCCGGCCTCCTCGCAGGCGTGGCCTCCCCCGCCCTGCCCCCAGCCTTTGCGGAGGTGATGGAGACCTCCCCCCGCCCCGTCCCCCGCGGCGGGAAGGCCGCCACCCGCACCCCGGCCCCCCTCGACAACTCTGACCTCATCGCCGCCGCCAAGCTTGGCGGGTCGGTCGCCTACGTCCTCCTCGACGCCCGCACCGGCAGCCTCCTCGAGGCGCGGGAGCCTGACCTCCCCCTCCCCCCCGCCAGCGTCGCGAAGGCGGTGACCTCGCTTTTCGCCCTCGACCGGCTTGGCCCCCGCCACCGCTTTGCCACCCGCGTCCTCGCCACCGGCCCGGTCACCGGCGGCATCGTCCAGGGCGACCTGATCCTTGCCGGGGGCGGCGATCCGACGCTGCAGACCGACCAGCTTGGCGACCTCGTGGCCCGGCTGGCGTCCTCCGGCCTCAAGGGGGCGACGGGCCGGTTCCGCTACTGGGACGGCGCCCTCCCGCGCCTCCCCGGCATCACCGGGGATCAGCCGCCCCATGTCGGCTACAATGCCGCGATTTCCGGGCTGAACCTGAATTTCAACCGGGTCTATTTCGAATGGAAGCGGGTCAACGGCGACTGGCAGGTCTCCGTCGATGCCAGGGGGGAACGCTTCCTGCCAAGGGTCGGCATGGTCCGCGTCGCCGTCGCCCCGCGCGAGACGCCCCTCTTCACCTACGCCCCAGGCCCGGTCGAGGAGTGGACCGTCGCCTCCGCCGCGCTTGGCAAGGGGGGCAGCCGCTGGCTTCCGGTCCGCGACCCCGGAGCTTACGTGGCCGAGGTCTTCCGCACCCTCGCCCGCGCGCAGGGCATCCGGCTCGACCCCGCCGACCGCATGGCGACCGCGCCTGAGGGCACGGAACTCGGCCGCATCGACAGCGAACCCCTGCCGGATGTCCTGCGCGACATGCTGAAGTTTTCCACCAACCTCACCGCCGAGTGCGTCGGCCTGGCCGCCTCGGGAAGCCCGGACCTGCAGACCTCGGGCCGCGCGATGTCGGACTGGGTGAAAGCGACCTTCGGCGAGACGGTTGAACTGCACGACCATTCCGGCCTCGGCGGGCAGTCGCGGCTGACGGCGTCCGCCATGGCCCGGATCCTTGTCAGGGCCGAACGCGAAGGGCGCGGGCTGAAGCCGATCCTGCGCGATGTCGGGATGAAGGACGACAAGGGCAAGGTGATCAAGGGCCACCCCGTCAAGGTCCTGGCCAAGTCCGGGACGCTCAACTTCGTCTCGGGTCTTGCCGGACACATCGACCCGCCGACCGGGCGCGGCCTTGTCTTCGCGATCTTCTCGGGCGACCCCGCGCGGCGCGACGCGGTTCCGGAGGCCCTGCGGGAGGACCCGGAAGGCGCGGGCGACTGGACCAAGCGCGCGCGCCGTTTGCAGGGCCAGCTGATCAACCGCTGGGCGGGGCTTTACGCCTGATCATCCGGCAAGAATCCGGGCGATCTCGTACAGAAGCGGGATCCCGAGCACCATCATGAACGGAAAGGTGATCCCCAGCGAGGTGGTGAGGTAGATCGCCGGGTTCGCCTCGGGAAAGGTCGCCCGCACTGCGGCGGGTGCATCGATATAGCTGGCCGAAGCCGCCACCGCGCCGAGGACGAAGACCGACCCCAAGGGCAGCCCCGCCAGCGTGCCAAGCGCGATCGCGAGCGTGCCGTGGACCAGCGGCATCGCCAGGCCGAATGCCGCCATCCTCAGCCCGACATTGGCGAATTCGCGCAGGTGCCGGGCGGCGGTCATGCCCATTTCCAGGATGAACAGCACCAGGACCCCCCGGAAAAGATCGACGAAGAACGGCTCGATCCTGGTAAAGTTCGTCTCGCCGATGGCGGCCCCGATCACCAGACCGCCGCCGAGAAGGAGCAGCCCCCGCCCGCGCAGGGTCTCCATCAGGATGGCCTGCAGCGACGCCCCCTGCGCGCCTTCGGACCGGGCAAGCGCAAGGCGGCCGTAGAAGAGCGCCATGAGGATGCCAAGCTCCATCAGCGCGACGAGGCCGGTGACGAAGCCTTCCATCGGGGTGCCCGCGCCTTCGGCATAGCTGCGTGCCACGACGAAGGTGACCGACGAAACCGAGCCGTAGAGTGCCGCGACACCGGCGGCATTGCGGATGTCCAGCTTCAGCACCTTCCGCGCGACGAAGGCGAGGCCGGGCGTTCCCAGGACCACAAGTGCCGTCACGCCAAGCGCCGGGCCGATGTTCGACCAGTCCGAGGTCGCAAGCTCGCGCCCGCCCTGCAGCCCGATGGAGAACAGAAGGAAGATCGCGAAGATGCGGATCACCGGTTCGGGGATTTCCAGGTCCGACCGGATCAGCGTGGCCAGCACGCCCAGAAGGAAGGCAAGGGTGATCGGCGAGATCAGGTTTTCGATCAGGATGGCACTGTCCATTTTTCGACCTCTTCCATTTGGGACCTGGCGCTTTCTGCGCTGCGGCTATTGAAAGGAGAAACGGGAAGATCAGATATGTTTGAT
>JBIJDO010000445.1:0-2625 GCA_044344105.1 Tabrizicola sp. | reverse complement strand
ATTCCAAGAAGCTCCAGCGCCGCGTCGGGGCCGAGGATTTCGCCCAGAACGCCTTTTCCGGCCTGGCCGCCTTCCTGATCGTCTTCACCCTGATCGGCACGCTGGCCATGCCGCTTCTGGTCTGGGCGATGGCCGCCGGTTTCGTCGGTGACGCGCGCTTCGACATGGCCGTCGACTTCGGGCGGATCACCTTCGCCTATATCGGCTTCATCTCGCTCTTCGCCTTTCTCTCCGGCATCCTGAACGCCCATGGCCGCTTTGCCGAAGCCGGGGCGGTGCCGGTCCTGATGAATCTCGTCTTCATCGCCGCCATGGTCCTTGCCGGCCGGATGGGCTGGGACATCGGCACCACGCTGGCCTGGACCACGCCGGTCACCGGGATCGCGCAACTGGCCTGGACGCTTTACGCCGCCCGCCGCATCGGGTTCGTCCCGCGCCTGCGCAGGCCCCGCCTGACCCCCGACTTCAGGCGCCTGATGGTCACCATGGGGCCCGCCCTTCTGGTCGGCGGCGTTGTCCAGATCAACCTTCTTGTCTCGCGTCAGGTCGCCTCCGGCACCGAAGGCGCGATCTCCTGGCTGGTCTATGCCGACCGGCTGTATCAACTGCCGCTTGGAGTCGTCGCCATCGCCGTCGGCACCGTTCTCCTCCCCGAGCTTTCCCGCCGCCTGCAGGCCGGGGACAGCGCCGGGGGGCGCGAGGCGTTCAACCGTGGCACCGAGTTCGCGCTTCTCCTGACCCTTCCCGCCGCCGTGGCGCTGGTCGTCATCGCTTTCCCCATCACCGAGGTCCTCTACCAGCGCGGGGCCTTCGGGGCCGAGGACACCGCCGCCACTGCCCTGGCGCTGGCGATCTACGGCCTGGGCCTGCCCGCATTCGTCCTGCAAAAGGCGCTGCAGCCCCTGTACTTCGCGCGCGAGGACACCCGCCGTCCGTTCCGCTATGCCGTCTGGTCGATGGTCCTGAACGCCGCCCTTGCCTTCGGGCTGATGCCCTGGATCGGCTTTTCCGCCGCCGCCTGGGCCACCACGCTGTCGGCCTGGGTGATGGTGGTGCAGCTTTGGTGGGGTGCCCGCAGGATGGGCGACGAGGCGCGCTTTGACGCCCGCTTCCTGGCGCGCTTCTGGCGCATCGCGCTCGCCTCGGCGCTGATGGGGGTGGCGCTCTGGGGCGGGTGGAGCCTGCTGCAGCCGGTGCTCGACCAGCGCGCCTACCGCATCCTCGGGCTGGTGATCCTGATCGGAATCGGTTTTGTGAGCTACGCCCTGGCGGCTTTGGCCCTGGGTGCAGCGCGGCCGTCCGACCTGAAGGCGCTTCGCCGTCAGCGCTGACGGATCTGCGCCACGATCCGGCGGAACCCGCCCGGACTGACCGCAAAGGACAGCAGGAACCCGGTCGCGAACCCTGCGACTTCCGCGACCCAGGTCCAGCCGCCGCCGAACAGGACCCCGAACACCAGCTGGAACGCCAGCAGGAAGCCGATCAGGCTGAACGCCCGGTATTTGTTGGCCCCGACCCGCGCGAGGCCGGTGAAGATCAGATAGGTGAAGGCCCCGATCAACCCGTACACGGCGGGAAACGCCCCGATCAGGGGGGCCTTGAGGCCCGGAACGAAGAACCCGTACGCCGCCGCTCCGACCGCCGCCGATGCCACCACCACCGCGACGACCGCCCACCAGCGGAACACCTCGGCCACCATCTTGCCCAGGGCCAAGAGCATGACCACGGCGAAGAGCGCGTTGGTGAAGCTGCCATGCACCAGCGAATAGCTGACCAGCCGGTGCAGTTCCTGCAACGGCGCGCCGCCCGTCTCCCACTGATACCGCAGAAGTTCGGGAAAAGCTCCGAAACGCTCGACCGCCTGCAGCCGCCAGCCGATCCCGCCCGCGCCGCCGACCAGGCCGCTCTCGGCGAGGCTGAGGATCACCTCCATCGCGATCAGCGGCAGGGCCATGGCCCAGACGATCATCGGCAGCGGGTTCAAGGGTGCCGCATTCGGGTCCTGATCCATGCCTGCCTGCCCTGCCCTGCCTGATTGACGCCTCTTGCCCCTTCGATTACGCGGGTTCGTCAGCCTTTTCCAGTCGGAGCCTTTCCATGCCCTCGCCCGCAGCTACGGCGGCCCAAACACCGAAAGCCTTCAAGCCACGCATCTTCTCGGGCATCCAGCCCTCGGGCGGGCTGACGCTGGGCAACTACCTTGGCGCGCTGAAGCGGTTCGTCGAAAAGCAGGACGAGGGGATCGAGACGATCTACTGCATGGTCGACATGCATGCGATCACCACCTGGCAGGAGCCGGAAAAGCTGCGTCACCAGACGCGTGAAGGGGCCGCCGCCTTCATCGCCGCAGGGATCGACCCCAAGCGCTCCATCCTCTTCAACCAGTCCCAGGTCGGGGCGCATGCCGAGCTTGGCTGGATCTTCAACTGCGTCGCGCGCATGGGCTGGATGTCCCGGATGACGCAGTGGAAGGACAAGACCGCCGGGAAGAACGCCGAGGCGGCTTCGCTTGGCCTCTTCGCCTATCCGGCGCTGATGGCCGCCGACATTCTGGTCTACCACGCGACCATGGTCCCGGTGGGCGAGGACCAGAAGCAGCATCTGGAACTGACCCGCGACATCGCC
>JBIJDO010000137.1:0-6957 GCA_044344105.1 Tabrizicola sp. | reverse complement strand
GATCTCGCGCGGGTTCCGGCCGCCCGCTTTGCCCCAGTCGGAAAAGGCGCGGATGTCATCGACGCTGACGGTCTTGCCGTCCTCGAACCGCAGCATGTTTTCCAGAACGACCTTCAGCGCGGCGGGCAGCCGGGCAAAGTCGCCCAGACCCGCCGCCTCGGCTGCCGGGATCGAGTAATAGCTGACCGTCCGGCCGCCGGCCGTCAGGGTCTGCCTGGTCTTGGAAAGGTCATGTCCAACGGTGACGGTCATCGGTGTGGCTCCCTCGGGCGGCTGCTGGGGGTATTGTATGCAATAGTATGCCGAATATCCAGACCCGGATTGCACCCTGCATACGACATATGACAGGGCTCTCGCAAAACCTTGATTGGCTCGTGCGGTCCGGCCTTTCTATAACAGGGCGGGGAAACACGGATCAGGAAGCGCCACATGCGACATTTGGTCAGCGCCGCTTGCGGCCTTTGGCTGGCGGCGACGGTGCCACTTCAGGCCGAGCCGGTCGTCGTGGTCGAGCTTTACACCTCGCAAGGCTGCGTCGCCTGCCCGCCGGCAGATGAATTCGTGGCGATGCTGGCGGCCAATCCGATGATCCTGCCGCTGGCCCTGCATGTCGACTACTGGGACTACATCGGCTGGGCCGACAAGTTCGCGCAGAAGAAGTTCACCGACCGCCAGCGCGCCTATGCCAAGGCGGTGGGATCGCGGATGATCTACACGCCGCAACTGATCATCGCCGGTGATCAGCGGATCGAGGGGTTCGATCCGACCGAGACCGCGAAACTTCTGCGCAAGCACATGACTGCGGGGTCGCCGGTGCGCCTCAGCGTCACGCGCGACGGGGACCGGCTGGTGATCAAGGTCGAGGCGGACCCGCCCCTGACCGAACCGGCCTGGGTGCAGCTGGTGCGCTACAAGCCGGAAGAGACGGTGGCGATCGAGCGGGGCGAGAATGCCGGCAAGACCATCACCTACACCAACATCGTCACCGCCTGGGAACGGGTGGGTGACTGGTCGGGTCAACAGCCGATGGAGCTGACCGCAGAGTTCCAGGGGCAGGAGCCCGGCGCGATCATCGTGCAGACGGCGGGGCCGGCGGCCATCCTCGCGGCGGCGCGGGTCGAATAGGCGGCGACAAGGCAGCGCGGCCTAATCCTGCCTGCGGGCCGTGGCCTTCCAGCGCCGGTGAATCCAGAACCACTGGTCGATGTGCTGGCGGACCAGAGCCTCAAGACTGTCGTTCAGGGCCTGTGTCATCGTCTCGGGCGTGCCGGGCGGGATCGGCGGCTCGACGATGATGTCGAAGCTCAGGCCGTCCCTGCCGCGCACCGCATAGGTCGGCACCAGAAGGGCACCGTATTTCAGCGCAAGGTCCGCGGCCGACAGCGCCGTCAGGGCCGGACGGTCGAAAAAGCTCAGCGCTTCGCCATGCGACATGTGCTGGTCAACCAGCATCCCGAGCATCCCGCCGCCGCGCAGATGGCGCACCATGTCGGCCAGCCCGGCCCGTCCGCGCGGGAACAGCGGCGTGCCGATGGCCGAGATGGCCCGCACGTAATGCGCGTTGAAGTAGGGGTTGGTCATCGGCATGTAGAGCGCCCCCACCCGGTAGCCCCGCGCGATCAGCGCGGCCCGGCTGGCGTCGTAGTTGCCGAAATGCCCCGTCACCAGGATCACCGGTCGGCCGGTGCGATGGGCCTCTTCCAGCGCCGCAACCCCGCCTCCGGTCAGGGGATGGCCGACGGCATGGGCGATGAACTCCGGCCCGGAATAGATCTCGATCACGGTGCGGCCGACGTTGTCGGGGACGGCACGGGCGATGCGGGCGACCTCCGGCGGCGCAAGGTCGGGCAGGACGAGGGCCAGATTATCGCGCACCCTGCGGCGATACCCCGCGACGGGGGCGATGATCCGCGACAGCACCCAGCCGCACAGCGGCACGCGCCAGCGGTAGGGCAGGCGCAACATGAGCCAGATCAGCCCGCGAAGCACGCGGTCCTGCAGCCAGTGGCGCAAGTTCAGGGTGGACGTTTCGGCCATGTCAGGTGGGGCGGGCAGCCTTGGTTTCGCGGTGCCAGACATAGAGACCCGCTCCCGCGATCACAAGCGCGCCGATCACCGTCTGGGCGTCGGGCCACTGGTCGTAAAGGACCGCACCCCAGACCGTCGCAAACACGATCCCGAGATAGGCGAAGGGGGCCACGATCCCCGCCTCGGTGATCGAAAAGCTGCGGATGATGCAGAGCTGCGCCCCGGTCCCCAGGCAGGCGATCAGCCCGAAGCGCCAGAGATCGGCAGCCGCCACCGGCTCCCACACGAAGGGCAGGGCGGCCCCGGCGAGAAGGGTGCCGAAAAGCGCTGCATAGATCATCGAGGCCCAGACGCTTTCCTGCGTCCCGATCCTGCGGGTCAGCAGCGCGCTGGCCGCATACGACAGGGCGCAGGCCAGCGGCAGAAGTGCTGCCCAGGTGAAGACCCCGGCGCCGGGACGGATGACGATCAAGGCCCCGAGCAACGCGACAATCACCCCTGCCACGCGACGCGGACCCAGCCGCTCGCCCAGGAAAAGCGCCGCCCCGAGCGTGATCAGCACCGGGTTGAGATCGGCAATCGCCGTCGCTTCGGCCAGGCCGACATAGGGCAGGGACAGGAAGAAGAACGTCGTCGCGCCGAACTGCGCCGCCGAGCGCCAGAGATGCAGCACCGGGAAGCGCGTGCGCAGCACCGGGCGAACATGCTGGCGCAGGATCATGAGAACAACGGCCAGTTGCCCGGCAAAGCGCACCCAGATCACCTGCGGCGCGGGGTAGCGTTCGATCAGCCCCTTCGCGGTCGCATCCATCGCGGTGAAAAGGAAGACCGCAAGGATCATCAGCGCCACGCCGCGCGTGACTTGGGAGAGCTGGACGGCAGACATGCCAGCGCTTCTATTGGCCGCACTTCGCGAGGGCAAGGGCCGGTCGGATGACCTTGCCGGAGAACGGTTTCCGGTGCGGACCCTCGCCAGGAACCTCGGCCCGGACGCTGACCGCTGACGCGGCCTTGCGGCAAGAGCGCCTGCCGTTCCGCGAAGACCGAAAGCCTGTCCATGGCTACTGCGGGTGGATCGCGCCGCTTTCCCCGCACGCGCTTCCCGCCGGACGCGGCTAATCCTCTTCCGGCTGGATCAGCGTGATCTCTCCCGTGGCCTCCAGCGTGCGGACCGCTTCGATGATCGCGGTCATCGCCGCCTCGGCGTCCCTGTCCTTGACGCGGCCCCGGGTGGCGATCTCTTCGCGCAGGCCCTGGGCCAGGCGTTGCGAGATGTTGGCCAGGATGAACTCTGCCGCGTCTTCCAGCCCCGGTCGCGCCAGCGCCGCCGCCAGGGCGGTGACGAGTTGCGGCTGCTCGACCAGCCGGGTGATCTTGGGCGTGTCGCGGGGGTTCAGCCGCTCCGGGATGTGGACGAAGGTGAAGATCGCCTTCCGGACCTCGGCGGCAAAGGCGGGATCCTCGGCCTCCAGCCCCTGCAGCACATCCTCGCGGGTGACCGAGGGCGACACGTTCAGGATCGCGCCCACCCGCTGCACCGGCCCCTGGTCAAAGGCCTTGGGCGGCTGGTTGTCGACTTCGGCCAGGAGGGCCGCCCCGATGCGGCGCACGGTTTCAGGGTCGACGTTGCCGGTCATCGACACCGCATAGGCCACCCGCCGCGCCCGGTCGCCCGGCAGCTTGCCCAAGAGGTCCGCCGCGCGGGCGACGGGCAGTTTCGACAGCATCACCGCGCCGACCTCGACCGCCTCGCTGGTCAGGATCGGCAAGAGGCGGTCGGGCGGCAGGGCGGTGATCCGCTCCCACGGGTCGATCTTCGACGAGGTCGAGGACATCCGGCGCAACCGCTGCGCGGCCGACTGCGAGATATGGCCGTCCATCATCGACAGGGCCCCCTCGATCCCGCCGGGGAAGGCGAGGCCGACGGATTCGATCTCGGCCAGGAACTCGGCGACCACCTCGTCCAGCGTGGTCCGGTCGATCAGCCGCATCCGGCCCATCTGCTCGGCCAGTGCGGCCTGCATGTGTTCGGGCAGCGAGGCGAGCGGCAGCGCCGTGCCTTCGGTCAGCAGATACCGGACGATGACCGCCGCCTTCTGCCGTGGCGTCAGGACCCGGCGGGCCACCGGTCCCGGCGGGCGGGCGAAGGCGCGCCGTTCGGGGACGATCCGGGCAAGCGGCACCATGTCCTGCGGCATCGGGTCCTCATCGATTCTTCCGACAAGAACCCTCGCAGCCCCGGGTTAACGCAAGCTTGACGCCATCAGGTCAGCTGGTCGGAATGTCGACGCAGGTTCGCTTCTCCGGGTCCCAGACCGTGCCGGGCATGCAGATGGTTGCGGGCTGGTGTTCGACGCGCTCCTGGGCAAAGGCGAGGCCTGACAGGAGCGCGACAGCCAGCGCGGCAAGCGTCGTCGAGGTCTTCATTCGGTTCTCCTCTGGTCAGAATGTGCAGGTCGCTCCGGTCCTGATTGCGGTCGCCAGGGCAGTTGCGGTCCGGGCACCGCTTCATGGTGCCCGGCATCGGCCAGTTCGCGCGCCGCGCCAAAACGCTGGCCGTGGTTCACGCCTTTCTCGTCGGGCTTGACGCAGGTGCCGGTCTTTTCGTCCCAAAGGGGACCCGCCTCGCAGACGGTCGTGCCAGTCTTCGGCGGTTCGCTGTCGTCGCTGCCGACGGCCAGCGCGGCAGGGGGGGCTTGGGCAGGCATGGCGGCTAGCATCATGCGCGGGGGCTCCGTTCGGCAACATTCCGAAAGGTAGCACGCTTGCCGCCGGGGAAAGACGGGAAACGCGCGCCGGGCCGGGCCGCGCCGGTCACGCTCGCGTCAGGTGCCGAAGACCCTGGCAAAGATCGTGTCGACGTGCTTGGTGTGGTAGCCGAGATCGAACTTCTCCTCGATCTCCGCCGGGGACAGGGCCGCCGTCACCTCCGCGTCGGCCAGAAGCTCGGTCCTGAAATCCGCGCCGGTCTCCCAGACCTTCATCGCGTTGCGCTGCACCAGACGATAGGCATCCTCGCGGCTGACCCCGGCCTGGGTCAGCGCCAGAAGCACGCGCTGCGACATGATCAGGCCTTTGAACCGGTTCATGTTCCGCAACATGTTTTCCGGGTAGATCACCAGCTTTTCCACGACCCCCGCCAAACGGTGCAGCGCGAAATCCAGCGTGATCGTCGCATCCGGGCCGATGGCGCGTTCCACCGAGGAATGGCTGATGTCGCGCTCATGCCACAGCGCGACGTTCTCCAGCGCCGGAACCACCGCCATCCGCACCAGCCGCGCCAGGCCGGTCAGGTTCTCGGTCAGCACCGGGTTGCGCTTGTGCGGCATCGCGGAAGACCCCTTCTGGCCGGGCGAAAAGAACTCCTCCGCCTCCAGCACCTCGGTCCGCTGCATGTGGCGGATCTCGACGGCGATGTTCTCGATGCCCGAGGCGATCACCCCCAGCGTCGCAAAGAACATCGCGTGCCGGTCGCGCGGGATCACCTGCGTGCTGATCGGCTCTGGCATCAGGCCCAGCATCCTGCAGACATGCGCCTCCACCGCAGGGTCGATGTTGGCGAAGGTGCCGACCGCCCCCGAGATTGCCCCCGTCGCCACTTCTTTCCGCGCGTTTTCAAGCCGTTCACGGTTGCGCTTCATCTCGGCATAGAAGCGGGCGAAGGTCAGGCCCATCGTCGTCGGTTCGGCATGGATGCCGTGGCTGCGGCCGATGCGGACGGTGTCCTTGTGCTCATGGGCACGGGTCTTCAGCGCGGCGAGGACCCGGTCAAGCCCCTTCAGAAGCAGGTCCGCCGCCCGGCAAAGCTGGATGTTGAGGGTGGTGTCCAGGACATCCGACGAGGTCATCCCCTGATGCACGAAGCGCGCGTCCTCGGCCCCGATGTGTTCGGCCAGATGGGTGAGGAAAGCGATGACATCGTGCTTCGTGACCGCCTCGATCGCGTCGATCCGCGCCACGTCGAAGGTCACGTCCCTCGCGCGCCAGACCGCTTCGGCGTTGGCTTTCGGGATCACGCCCAGGGCGGCCTGCGCGTCGCAGGCATGGGCCTCGATCTCGAACCAGATCTTGAACCGGTTTTCCGGGGACCAGATCGCGACCATGTCGGGGCGGGAATAGCGCGGGATCATGCGGAACCTCTGGGCAGCGGGTGCTGCCGCCCCCTTACGCCGCCCTGTTCAGCGGTGCAAGGTTCCCGGGCGGCGCGGCGGAAACCGAACTGTTGCCAAAGGCGCAACGCATTTATGCCGCAGTGATCGGGTTAAAACCTGCGGCAGACCACTGGGCACAGGCGCGGTCCGCCGCTCTGCGCCCCGGTGGCGTCGCGGATCGAGGAACGAAGACGGGACGCCCCGGCGGTCCCCAAGGCAGGACGGACGGAATGGACGGCGAGAACAGCAACTGGCAGCTTGCGATCGGGCTCGCCCTCGGCTTTGCGGTCACGGCGCTGGCCGGGGGGTATCTGGGCTGGCTCCACCCGATGGGCGACTCGCTGTCCGTCGGTCGGGGGATTGCGGCGGCGGCCATTCTGGTGATCGCGGCCTTTGCCAGCTTCGCCGGTCTCAGGATGGCGGCCTTCGTCTCGGTGCTTCTGGCGCTTCTGACCGGGGGGCAGGTGCTTCTGGCCTACAACTGGCCCGGCCCGCCGGGAACCCACAGCGTCTACCAGAAGAACATGCTCTACCGGAACAGCGATCTTGACGGTCTGGCCGCCGACATCCGCGCCGCAGGACCCGAGATCGTCACCCTGCAGGAAGTGTCCGAGCCCAACCTTGCCCTGCTGGCGGCAATCCGGGACGCCTTCCCGAACCAGCATGTCTGCCCCGGCGCGCGGGTCGGAGGCACGGCGGTCCTGACCTCGCTGACGATGGTGCCCGGCACCGCCTTCTGCGGTCCGGGCATGGCGGCGGTCCAGCTGACCCAGGGCGA
>JBIJDO010000441.1:0-2700 GCA_044344105.1 Tabrizicola sp. | reverse complement strand
CGAGGACCGGTTCTGGGTGGTCTCGGTGCATCTCAGCTGGCCCTGGCCCTACCGGCAAGCCACGCAGGTGGATCAGCTGCTGCCGGTCCTCGCCCGGCTCGACGGCCCCGCGATCCTGGCCGGGGATTTCAACATGGTGCGCTGGGCCAATTCGGTCAAACGGCTGGCGGACATCCTCGGCGTCCGTCCGACCGGACCGACCGTCGGCACCTATTTCGGCCTGTCGGACTGGCTGCGCCTGCCCATCGACCACGTCTTCGCCACCGGGAGCGGCCGCGTCACCCCGCGCGGGGCCTTTGGGGCCGACCATCTGGGCCTTCTGGCGGAAGTGGAGCTTTAGGCCCCCGCCTCACCCCATAAGCCGCGCATCGAACGGATAGCGCGTCAGCGTCTCGCACCCCGTTTCCGTGATCAGCACCTGATCCTCCAGCTTGATCGAGAAATCCCCCCCCTCGGGCGAGACCAGCGCCTCGACACAAAGCACCATCCCCGGCTCCAGGCTTGCGTCGAACGCCCCCGGCATCCAGCCGTCGGGATAGTGGACATAGGGCCATTCGTCGCAAAGCCCGACCCCGTGCATCTTGCAGGAATACTTCTGCGCCCAGTACTCCGGTGCCAGCTGATGCCCGCCCATCACCAGCTCCTCGATCGTCACGCCGGGACGCAACCGCGCCTTGTGGTCGGCGATATGGTCCAGCGCATGGTGAAACGCGCTGACCATCGCGTTTGACGGACGGCTCTCCCCCAGCCACCAGGTCCGGCTGATGTCGATGCAGAACCCGTAGGCCCCGATCAGATCGGTATCGAAGGCCAGGATCTCCTCCGGCTGAACCAGCCTTGGCCCGCATTCCTGAAACCACGGGTTGGTCCGGGGACCCGAGGCCAGGAGCCGCGTCTCGATCCACTCGCCCCCGCGCCGGATGTTGGCGGCATGCAGTTCCGCCCAGATCGCATCCTCGCTGACCCCGCCCTTCGGCACCTCAGCCCTTGCAAACGCCTCCATCTCGGCAATCCCCGCCTCGCAGGCATGGTGGGCACAGCGCATCGCCAGAACTTCGTCCGGCGTCTTCACCGCGCGGACCCGTTCGGTCACCTCCTCGCCTTCCTCGACCGTGAAGCCGATGCCCTCCAGCGCCCTGAGGCCATGGACCATGATCTTGTCCACCGCCAGCCGCCGGTTGGTGCCCGCATGCGCCCGCATCACCTCGTCGACCTGCGCGGCAAACCCCCGCGCTGCCTCCACTCCCCGATCCCCGGTCGAGTTGTAGAAGAACGTCGCCCCCGAGCGCAGTTCCTTGACCAGCGGGTTGAAGGTCACCAGAAACGGAGAATTCTTGTACTCCCACATCACCATGTGCCCGTCGGCGCACAGCAGGCAGGCCCGGAACGGGTTGTGCGTGTTCCACAGCTGCATGTTGGTGGTGTCGGTCGCATAGCGGATGTTGAGGGGGTCGAACATCAGAAGGCCGCCATAGTCCCGCGCCACCAGCCCTGCCACCAGCCGCTTCCAGCGATCCTCACGCATCCGGCCAAGGTCGGGCAGCACCAGCCCCGCCGCCGCCCATTCCCCGAAGGCCAGTTGCGTCGGCCCGATCTCGACCCGGTCGATGTCGTTCGGACTGCCGTCCCCCAGCACCGCGCCGCGCGTGGGGTCGATCTTCCGCCGGTCGCGGACATGGTCCATGGGCGTCTCCGTTTTCCCCAGACTGCCCGGCTTGGCAAAGCCCCGCCTATGCCAGCCGCGACGCAACGGGTCGCAAATGTGTTGGTTGCAGCTGCCGAAGCCCCATGATCAAACGCTGTCCATGGCCGACCCGATGCAAAATCCGCTCCAGACGGGCCCGATCCTGCAGGACCGCCTGCCGCATCTGCCCTGGATCGACCCGCGCACCAGGCGCCTGCCGGGCATCCTGCCGGTCGAAGGCCGCGACTGGCTCCGCCTGGACGAGGCCTATGCCCCGCAGATGGCGCTGCGCGACCGCCTGATCGCGCAGCGACCGGAGGCGGTCCATGCCCTCCTGCCCGAAGCCCGCCCCGCCGCCGATGAACTTTACCGCGCCGTCCTTGACTGGCTGCCGGGCGAGACGGGCTTCACCCTCAAGCCAGACAGCGTCACCCGGCCCGACGGCCTCACCCTGCCGCTCGACCCGGAGAACCCGCTCCTGACCCTCGGGCGGCTGGTGCAGGAGGATCTGTGCCTGATGCAGAAGACGGGCGAGGAATACCACCTGACCGGCGGAACCTTATGCTTTCCGGCCAGCTGGACCCTTGCGCAGAAGCTTGGCCGCCCCCTGACCGGCATCCATCACACCGTCCCGGTCTATGATGCCGACATCGCCAGGCGCGTCGCGCGGCTTTTCGATGCGATCCGGCCCGAGCAGCCGCTCTGGCGGATGAATTACCTGACCTACGATGATTTCGTCCTGCACCAGCCGCGCCGCGAAGGCGAAAGGCGGCCAAGGCCGACCGACCACGGCTTCATCCGCTCGGAACGCCAGTGCCTCCTGCGGCTGCCGGTCACGGGGGCGGTGGTCTTCACCATCCACACCTATGTCGTGGATGCATCCACCGTCACGCCCGACGCGCTTGCCGCCCTGCGCGCCGCCGTCCACTAGTGCAAGTCGCTCCCTGTCCGATTCAGGATTCCCAAGGTGAGTGGTTTGTGATTCCCTGATCCTGCCAGATTTAGGGGGTCTTGAT
>JBIJDO010000444.1:0-2635 GCA_044344105.1 Tabrizicola sp. | reverse complement strand
CCATCTGAAGCGCGCCGCGAAGGACTGGGGTGCCCATGTCTACCAGCAGGACGGGTTCCAGCTGGCGCTGGCGCTCACGCCGCCGACCCCGCGACGCGGCCTGATGCTGATCGACCCGTCCTATGAGGTGAAGGCGGACTATGCGGCGATCCCGCGCCAGATGGCCGCGATCCACCGCAAGTGGAATGTCGGCATCCTGATCCTGTGGTACCCGCTCCTGACCGGCCAGCCGCATGCACCGATGCTAGAGGACCTTGGCAGGTCCTTTCCCGAAGCCCTGCGGCACGAGGTCCGGTTTCCAAAGGCCCGCGAAGGCCACCGGATGGAGGGATCGGGCCTTTTCATCGTCAATCCCCCCTACGGCCTGGACGCAGAGCTGACCACCCTGACCGATCGTCTGGCACGGCTTTCCAACGTCGGCCGGACCGCTTAGATATCCGGCATGATCGACCTTCTCCGTCGCCTGATGGCCCCCGCCCCCGAACGCCTGCCTGACCCGGATGCGCGGCTGGCGCTTGCTGCCCTGCTGGTCCGGGTCGCGCGGACCGATGGACTATACGCCGCCGAAGAGGTCGAGCGGATCGACCGGGTGCTGGCCCGCCACCATGATCTGGACCCGTTCGCGGCAGCGAAACTGCGCAGCGAGGCCGAAGGGATCGAACGCGAGGCCCCCGACACCGTCCGCTTCACCCGCGCGCTGAAAGAGGCGACGGCGCTGGAAGACCGGACCGGGCTTCTGTCCGCGCTCTGGTCCGTGGCGCTGGCGGACGGCCTTCGCGATGCCGAGGAAGACCGGCTGTTGCGGCTGGTCGCCAGCCTTCTGGGCCTGACGGATGTCGAATCCGCACTTGCCCGGCAAAGGGCCGAGCGGCCATGATCGCCAGCCTGGCGATGTATGATTTCGGTCCCGCGATGGCGGCGAACGACCGGCTTTGGACCCTGATCCGCAGCGCCTTGCAGGACCGGGGCATCGACGCGCCCCAGGCGCTGACCCGCGGGGAAGCGGCCTACTGGCCAGCCTGGCAGTCGCCCGACCTTCTTCTGTCGCAGACCTGCGGCTACCCGTTCCGCGCGCGATTGCACGATCGGGTGACCTATGTCGGCACGCCCGACTACGGCGTCGAGGGCTGCCCTCCGGGCTGCTACCGCTCGGTCTTCGTGGTGCGCCGCGATGACCCGCGCCAGACCTTGGCCGAGTTCGACGGTGCGCGCTTTGCCTACAACGAGGCCCTGTCGCAATCGGGCTGGGCCGCCCCGCAGACCCATGCGGCCCGCCATGGCATCCGGTTGCCCGCAACGGTGCAAACCGGGGGCCACCGGCTTTCGGCTGCGGCTGTGGCCGAGGACCGCGCTGACATCGCAGCCATTGACGCGGTCACCTACGCGCTGATGCAGGCGACCGACCCCGCAGCCGCGGACCTTCGCGTGCTCGGCCTGACCGATCCGACCCCCGGCCTTCCGGTCATCACCGCGGCCGGGCGGGACCCTGATCCGATCTTTGCCGCCCTGGCCGAAGCCATCGGCGCCTTAAGCAGCGATGACCGCCAGACGCTGCGGTTGCGGGGGATCGTCCGCATCCCGGTGGCAGATTATCTTGCGGTGCCCAATCCGCCGCCACCCGCGCCATCCGCTGCGCCGGACCGGTCAGAACGCCGATGATCCGGGCCGGTATCGGCCAAATCGCCGTTGCAATGCTGCACAATCTCGGTCCTACTGCCGGACCAGTTGCCTTGATCCCAGAACGCCGATGACAGAACCTGCGCCCGCCTCTCCGGAGATCGACACCCCGGTCATCGACATCCGCGACCTGCACAAGTGCTATGGCCCGCTGGAGGTGCTGAAAGGCGTCGACCTCAAGGCTCCGCGCGGGCATGTCGTGTCGCTGATCGGCTCGTCGGGGTCGGGCAAGTCGACGCTGCTGCGCTGCTGCAACCTTCTTGAGGACAGCCAGCAGGGCGACATCCGGTTCGAGGGCGAGGCGGTGCGCTGGAAGGGCGAGGGTCTGGCGCGCCATCCGGCGGACCGCGACCAGGTCACCCGCATCCGGACCAACCTGTCGATGGTGTTCCAGCAGTTCAATCTCTGGTCGCATCTGACCATCCTGCAGAACGTGATGGAGGCCCCGGTCACGGTCCTGAAGCGCGACCCGAAAGCGGTCGAGGCCAAGGCGCGGGAATACCTGGCCAAGGTCGGGATCGGCGACAAGGCCGACGCCTGGCCCGCGCAGCTGTCCGGCGGCCAGCAGCAGCGCGCCGCCATCGCCCGGGCCTTGTGCATGGAGCCGCGCGCGCTGCTTTTCGACGAGCCGACGAGCGCGCTTGACCCCGAGCTGGAACAGGAGGTCGTGCGCGTGATCAAGGCGCTGGCCGACGAGGGGCGGACGATGCTTCTGGTCACGCATGACATGAAGCTTGCCGCCGATTGTTCGGACCACGTGATCTTCCTGCATCAGGGCAAGATCGAGGAAGAGGGACCGCCCGCCAGCCTCTTCGGCAATCCGCAAAGCGAACGGTTGCGCGGGTTTCTGTCCGCGACGGCGGCCTGATGGCCTGCGTCGGCGCAGTCGCCGCAGCCCTGACCGGTCTGGTCCTTGCCGCGACCGATCCGGTCGTGGTCGGCACCGATGCGCCCTTTC
>JBIJDO010000075.1:0-9695 GCA_044344105.1 Tabrizicola sp. | reverse complement strand
CGCGCCGCGCGAGGCTGCTTCGGCCTGGCTCTGGGCGATCAGGCGTTCGCGCAACGCACCTTCTGCCGCTGCCCGTGCCGCGTCCGCCTCGCGCCAGCGCCGCCACAGAAGCATGCCTTCCGACTTTCGCAGGTCTTCGGACAGTTCGCGGTAGCGCGCCGCCTGCTTGGCCTGCCGGGTCAGCACCGACAACTGCTGCGCGAGGTTTTCCAGCACATCGTCGACCCGCGTGAGGTTCGCCTCGGTGCCGGACAGTTTCAGCTCGGCCTCATGCCGCCGGGCGTAGAGCCCCGAAATCCCGGCCGCCTCTTCCAGCACGCGACGGCGGGCCTTGGGCTTGGCGTTGATCAGTTCCGAAATCTGCCCCTGCCGCACCAGGGCCGGAGAATGCGATCCGGTGGACGCATCGGCGAACAGCATCTGCACATCGCGCGCACGGACGTCCCTTGCATTGCAGCGATAGGCGCTGCCCGCATCGCGGGTGATCCGGCGCACGATCTCGATCTGGTCGGACTCATTGAAGCCCGACGGCGCCAGGCGGTCCTGATTGTCGATCACCAGCGCCACTTCGGCGAAATGCCGCGCCCCGCGGGTGGCGGCCCCGTTGAAGATCACGTCCTCCATCCCGCCGCCGCGCATCGCACTGGGGCGGTTCTCGCCCATCACCCAGCGCAGCGCCTCCAGAAGGTTCGACTTGCCGCAGCCGTTCGGGCCGACCACGCCGGTCAGACCCTCATGGATCACCAGATCCGTGGGGTCGACAAAGCTTTTGAAGCCGTTCAGGCGCAGGCGGGTCAGACGCAAGGGACACTCACGAGTCGCAGGTTGGGGATGTTCCCGCCCGCAAGGCACAGAGTCAACCCGACACCCCCTATCTGGGCTGTCCGCCCCGGCTTATCCCCAAGATGTTGCGATGTGCGGGTGCTTGCCGATCACAATATTCTGCGCGACCCTTTTGCCTTGGAAGGGTGCGACAACGCGGGCGGCTTGCGGCGGGTCCTGTTTTTGGTCAGGTTGTGCGTCATGACCGCTTCCGATCTTTCATCGCAGCCGACCCGCCTGATTTGGCTGGACTCCGTCCGGGCTCTGGCGGTCGTGTGCATGGTGATCTTCCACTTCACCTTCGACCTGGGCCTGTTCGGCTACATTCCCGCCGACACGATCTACCAGCCATTCTGGTACTATTTCGCGCGGACGATCGCCGGAACCTTCATGTTCCTGGTCGGCGTCACGCTCTGGCTGTCGCATGGCCGCGGGGTGCGCTGGGGCGCCTTCTTCCGTCGTCTCGGACTGGTGATCGCGGCGGCGGTTCTGGTGACGGTGGCAAGCCTGTGGTTCGTGCCCGGCGGGCCGATCTGGTTCGGCATCCTGCATGCCATCGCCGCCGCGAGCCTTCTGGGGCTGATCGCGCTGCGGCTGCCCTGGCCTGTCATCCTGGCCCTGGCCGTCGTGATCTTCGCCGCGGCCTGGGGCCCCCGGAGTGCCGCCTTCGATCCCCTGTGGCTGGTCTGGACCGGTCTGGCCGAGACCCGGCCCGCGATGGGGGACTATGTGCGCCGACCCTGGCCGGGATCGCCTTTGCCAAGGCCGTGAAGCTGGAGACATGGCAGGGGCGCAGGGCATCGCCAGTCGTGCAGGCGCTGAATTTTCCGGGGCGTCACTCGCTGATCATCTATCTTCTGCATCAGCCGATCATGATCAGCCTGTTCAATCTCGTGGCCATGCTGTCCGGTCCCGGCTCGGGCGGCTGAGCCCGCTTCCCCTTGTCCACCCTTTGCGCGAAGCCCGGACCCGCATTGCTACGGGATCGCGCAAGATGAAGTTCACCCTGTCCTGGCTGAAGGATCACCTCGACACCGACGCTTCGGTCGAGATCCTTGCCGAGGCGTTGACCGATCTGGGTCTGGAAGTCGAAGGGATCGAAGACCCCGCCGCACAGCTGGGGGCGTTCCGCATTGCCCGGGTGATCGAGGCCGTGCAGCACCCCAATGCCGACCGTCTGCGGGTCTGCCGGGTCGAGACCTGGCCCGACGGCCCGGGTGGGCGCGCGGAAGAGGTGCAGGTCGTCTGCGGCGCGCCGAATGCGAGGACCGGGCTGGTCGGCGTCTTTGCCCCGCCCGGAACGCATGTTCCCGGAACCGGAGTGGACCTGAAGCCCGGCAACATCCGCGGCGTCGACTCGAACGGGATGCTTTGCTCGGAGCGCGAGTTGATGCTGTCCGAGGATCATGACGGCATCATCGAGCTTCCCGCCGACGCCCCGCTCGGTGTGCGCTACATCGACTGGAAAGGCCTGAACGACCCGGTGTTCGAGATCAAGGTCACGCCCAACCGACCCGATGCGCTTGGGGTCCATGGCATCGCCCGCGACCTTGCCGCGCGCGGTCTGGGCAAGCTGAAGCCCGTCGTCGCGACACCGGTTCCGGGTCGGTTCGCCACCCCGATCAGCGTCAGGATCGACCCGGCGCTGAAAGCGAGGGGCTGCCCGCATTTCGCCGGCCGTCTGATCCGGGGGGTCAGGAACGGTCCTTCGCCGGACTGGCTGGCCGCGCGGCTGAAGGCCATCGGCTTGCGACCGATCTCGGCGCTGGTCGACATCACCAACTATTTCACCATCGGCCTGAACCGGCCGCTGCATGTGTTCGACGCGGCCAAGGTGACGGGTGACCTGCGCATCCATCCGGCCAAGGGCGGCGAGACGCTGCTGGCACTTGATGGCAAGACCTATACCCTTGCGGCGGGCCAGATGCTGATCTCGGACGATCAGGGGCCGGAGTCGCTGGCCGGGATCATGGGCGGCGAGGCATCGGGCTGCACGCCCGGGACCAAGGATGTGTTCCTGGAAAGCGCCTGGTGGGATCCGATCACCGTCGCGGCGACCGGGCGGGCGCTGAAGATCAACTCGGATGCCCGCTACCGGTTCGAGCGTGGGGTCGATCCGGCTTTCACCCTTCCGGGACTGGAGCTGGCCACGCAGATGATCCTTGACCTCTGCGGTGGCGAGGCAGGTGAGGTCGTCCAGGACGGTTCACCGATCGATCCGACCCGGACCTATCAGCTTAACCCTGCCCGCGTGGTCAGCCTCGTCGGCATGGACATCCCCGAGACGACCCAGCGGGCCACGCTGGAGGCGCTTGGCTTCAGGCTCGACGGCAATGCCGTGATCCCGCCGACCTGGCGACCCGATATCCTTGGCGATGCCGATCTGGTCGAGGAAGTCGCCCGGATCGCCAGCCTGACCAAGCTGATGGGCGCGCCGATGGCCCGTGCGGTGCCGGGCGTTCCAAGGCCGATCCTGACGCCCCTGCAGCTGCGCGAGCGCGCGGCGCGACGGACGCTGGCGGCGCTTGGGTACAACGAATGCGTGACCTACAGCTTCATCGACGCCAAGGCGGCGGCGCTGTTCGGCGGCGGCACGGATGCGGTGCGGGTGGACAATCCGATCTCGTCGGAAATGACCCATCTGCGCCCGGACCTACTGCCCGGCCTTCTGGCCGCCGCCGCCCGCAACCAGGCGCGGGGCTTCATGGATCTGGCGCTGTTCGAGATCGGCCCGGCGTTCCACGGCGGCGAGCCGGGGGATCAGCATCTGCAAGCTGCAGGTCTTCTGGTCGGGGCGGCGGCGGCGCGCGACCCGCACGGCTCGCGCCGGATGATCGACGTCTTTGACGCGAAGGCCGATGCCGAGGCGGTGCTGGCCGCCCTTGGTGCACCCGCTCGCATGCAGATCACCCGCAAGGTGGCCGGTTGGTGGCATCCGGGGCGGTCCGGCGTGATCGGCCTTGGACCGAACACCCTTGCCACCTTCGGCGAGGTTCATCCGCGCGTCCTGCAGGCAATGGACGTCAAGGGCCCCGCCGTGGCCTTCACCATCCTCGTTGGCAGTGTCCCGGCCCCCAAGGTCAGGACGCCGACCCGCCCGGCGCTGCAGATCAGCGACCTGCAGGCGGTGGAGCGCGACTTCGCCTTTGTCGTGGACAAGGGGGTCGAGGCCCTGACCGCCGTCAATGCCGCGCTTGGTGCAGACAAGGCGCTGATCGCATCTGTCCGGGTCTTTGACCAGTTCACCGGCGAGAAGGCCGAGGCGCAGATGGGGGCGGGCAGGAAATCCATCGCCCTGACCGTCCGGCTGCAGCCGACGGTGACGACCCTGACCGAAGCCGAGATCGAAGCGGTGTCCGCGAAGATCATCGAGAAGGTCACCAAGGCGACCGGCGGCACCTTGCGCGCCTGACGGTGCGCTCGTCGATGCACTTCGTGCACTCCTCGCAGGCAGCGAAGAGCGGCGAAGCCATGCGATGAGCGTTCGCTCGGGAAAGTTCAGAACCGTTCGGCCCGCAGCACTTCGGCGTCGGTCACGCCGATCACGCCGATGTGCCGCTCGACCACGGCGTAGGCCGCGTCAAGAAGTGTGTCCAGCCGATCGGGCCGGATCAGGCAGACGACCGCAACCATGCCGCTGCGCCCGACCTGACCTTCACGGGTCCAGCGGCCCGACCGGCCGGACCCGCCCAGGACCGGCAGGACGGTGAAGCCGGTGACCCCGGCCTTTTCCAGTGCGGCGGTCAGGCGGCTTTCCATCGGGGCCTCGATGATGATCTCGACCCGCTTTGCCTTGTGCATCTGCATCGTCAGCCTCCCAAGGCCTGTGCCACGGCCACCCAGGCCGGAATTCCGAGAACCAGGTTGAACGGGAAAGTCACCCCCAGCGACAGCGTCAGGTAGACGGACGGGTTGGCGTCCGGCAGGGCGACCCGCATCGCTGCCGGGACCGCGATGTAGCTCGCCGACCCCGCCAGAACCATCAGAAGCGCCAGTCCCCCGGTCGACAGGCCAAGTCCCAGACCGGCCAGCAGCCCCAGCCCCGCGCCGATGACCGGCATCACCAGGCCGAAGAGCAGCACTCCGCCGGTCAGCACCCCCTTGGCGCTGCGCATGCCGCGACCGGCAATCAGGCCCATGTCCAGAAGGAACAGGCAGAGGACGCCCTGGAAGGGTGCCACGATGAAGGCCTCGATCCGCGCCATGCCGGGGGCTCCGGTGATCAGCCCGATCAGGAACGACCCGACCAGAAGCACGATGGACCCATTCAGGAGGATCTCGCGCCAGAGATCGGCATCCATCTTCTCGGACCGTCCGCCGCTGCGGCTGGCCAGAAAGAGTGCCGAAACAATGGCGGGCGCTTCCATCGCGGCGGCGACGGCCACCATGTAGCCTTCGGCCTGCAGACCCGCCGCCTGGACCATCGACGACCCGGTGACGAAGGTCACGATCGAGATCGACCCGTAATGCGCCGAAACTGCGGCAGCGTCGGTGGCGGACAGGCGTGTCATGCCCCGCAGCAGCGCAAAGGCGATGAAGGGGATCAGGAAGGACAGGGCGATCCCGGCGGCGAGTGCAGCCAGAAGCCGGGCATCCAGACCGTTGTCCGCAACCGCGACACCGCCCTTGAAGCCGATGGCGAACAGGAGGTAGATCGACATGCCCTTGGCGACGGCCTCCGGGATGGTCAGTTCGCTGCGGGCCAATGCGGCGAACAGGCCAAGCGCAAAGCTCAGGATCATAGGCGTCAGAAGGTTGCTGGTCGCCAGCATCACGATGTCTTGCATTCCGCCCCCCGTTTTTTCGCCCATAAGCTGCGCTGCGGGGCATATGCAAGCCCCGCAACGGGATTTACGCCCGCTACCGGTTCGGGCGGCTCTCGCCGATGGCGGCGACGGGAGATAGAACGATCTCGGTGGCATTGCGCACGGTCAGCACCAGACCGGGGAAAAGCCCGACCCGCGAGCGGGCATCTGCGCGGAAGGCCTGATCGATCCCGACCAGCCCGCCGAAGAGGCTGAGCAGGGCCGGGTTCTCGCCCAGGTTCAAATGCCCGGCCCCGGTGTTGTAGGCGGTGGTATCCAGATAGGTCACCTTCAGATCGGCGATCTCGGCAACGCCTTCCATGTTGCCCAACCGCTCGCCGCTGCCCGACAGTGTCGCCGAAAGCCCGAGTATCCGGTCGCGGGGGTTGCCGAACACCACGAAGGGCTGCGGCAATTCGCCGATGTCGCGGGCCTGGGACCGGAAGACATCCAGATCGAGGTCCGGCGAGATCAGCACGACGCCCGCGATGCGGTCCAGGGGCGTGTCCCCGCCCCGCAAGGCCATCTGCCGCAGCGTCTCCATCGTCAGGAAGGCACCCATGGAATGCGCGACGATGACAATCTCGCGCGCGCCCGCGCCTGCGACCTCGTTCAGGAGGGATTCCAGACCCGACCGGGCAAACAGGACGGAATCGCGGTCGTAGACGTAGCCAAGCGCCGAGCCGCGCGACGGCCAGGCATAGTGGACGGCCACGCCGGGAACCTTCAGGTCGTGGTGCATCTGCGCGACGCGGTAGACGCCTTCGGCCATCGTGTTGTTGAACCCGTGGACGTAGACCACGGCATCGGTCTGGCCCCTGGCGGCCATGGCGGACTTCAGCGCCGTGCGGAAGGACTTGGGGCCGTCAAAGCTGCGCTGGTCCAGCAGCAGGAAGTCACGCTTGGCGTCCGGTGCCCTGTTTCCTGGGCGCCAGTTGATCTCGCCCGGCTCGCGGTCGGGCGGGATCGAGACATCGTAGCGCAGGAAGCTCGCAGTCTCTGACCGTTCATAGCCGAACCCCCCCTCCCCGCTGGCGCGGGTGGTCGCGGCAAAGATCGTCTCGGGAACGCTTCCGTCCAGGCCGGCAGGAGCCTTGGTGAACTCGCCACGGGCAGCACAGGCCGCAAGAAACAGAACGACGCCGAACACCAGGTGCTTCACGGTACCCTCCGGAGATCAGGCACAGGTTCGCCGGTGAGCGCGGAAGGTTCAAGGGGCGGGTGTCCGGTCGGCGGGTCCCGACAGAAACCGGACGCGCCGACCCAGGATCGGCCCGCAGGCCGGGCCCGGAACGTAAGCCTTGCCAGACTCGCCACTGTCAGGTTTAATTGACACATGAGTGCCACAGTCTCGCATCCTTCGCAGGTCTGGCCTGAACCCAGGGCGATGCTGACCCTGATCAAGCCGATCACCTGGTTTCCGCCGACATGGGCGTTTCTCTGCGGTGCGGTGTCGTCCGGTGTGCCGCTCGGGGCCAACTGGACGACGGTGCTTCTGGGGATGATCCTCGCGGGGCCGGTGGTCTGCGGGATGAGCCAGGCCGCGAATGACTGGTGCGACCGGCATGTGGATGCGGTGAACGAGCCCGACCGCCCGATCCCGTCGGGCCGGATTCCGGGACGCTGGGGGCTGTGGATCGCGCTTGCCATGACGGTCCTGTCGCTGGTAGTCGGCTGGATGCTGGGGCCGTGGGGTTTTGGCGCGACCGTCGTTGGCGTGATCGCCGCCTGGGCCTATTCGGCCGAGCCGGTGCGGCTGAAGCGGTCGGGCTGGTGGGGGCCGGGGCTTGTCGGGCTGTCCTATGAGGGACTGCCGTGGTTCACCGGGGCGGCGGTGTTGCTGGATGCTGCGCCCAGGTTCGAGAATATCGTCATTGCGGGGCTTTATGCCTTCGGCGCGCACGGGATCATGACGCTGAACGACTTCAAGGCCTTGGAGGGTGACCGGCAGCATGGCGTTCGGTCCCTGCCGGTGGTGCTGGGGCCGGAGGTCGCGGCGAAGATCGCCTGCACCGTGATGGGTATGGCGCAGGTGCTGGTCGTGGCGCTCTTGGTGATCTGGGGCCAGCCCTGGCATGCTTTGGCGGTGGCAGCGGTCCTTGCGGCTCAGGTCGCGGCGATGCGGGTCCTGTTCCGCGACCCGAAGGGCAAGGCACCCTGGTACAACGGGACGGGCGTCGTCCTCTACGTCACCGGCATGATGATTTCGGCCTTTGCGATCCGGGGGTTGGGATGACACTCTCCTGGGTGCAGATTGTCCGGCTTGGTCTGGTGCAGCTGTGCCTGGGCGCGATCGTGGTGCTGATGACCTCGACCCTGAACCGGGTGATGGTGGTGGAGCTTGCGCTGCCCGCGTTGGTTCCCGGCCTGCTCGTCGGCCTGCACTACGGCGTGCAGGTCACGCGACCGAACTGGGGCTTCCGGTCGGACACACGGGGCAAACGTACGCGGTTCGTGATCGGCGGGATGGCGGTTCTGGCGGCGGGCGCGATGCTGGCGGCGCTGGCGGTCCTTGTGATCCCCGAGGCGAAGGTCGCGGGTCTGGCGCTTTCGGTTCTGGCTTATGCGATGATCGGGGTTGGGGTGGGGGCCTCGGGCACCTCGCTCCTGGCCCTTCTTGCAACCGCCACGGCCCCCCATCGCCGGGCGGCGGCAGCGACGATCACCTGGCTGATGATGATCTTCGGGATCGCGGTCACGGCGGGCGTGTCGGGTCCGTTTCTGGACCCCTACACGCCGATCCGGCTGATGGAAGTGGTCTCGGTCGTCTGCCTTGGCGCGGTGGTTCTGACAGTGCTCGCGATCCGGGGCATCGAGGCGCGGGTGGTGGCGGAACGGGACCCTGCACCGATGCAGTTTCGCCAGGGGATCGCCGAAATCTGGGGCGAGCGGCGGACCCGCCACTTCACCCTGTTCGTCTTCCTGTCGATGGTGGCCTATTTCATGCAGGAACTCATCCTTGAGCCCTACGCGGGCCTGGTCTTCGGCTTTACCCCCGGCCAGTCCACCAGCCTGTCGGGCGCGCAGAACGGCGGGGTGTTCGTCGGCATGGCGCTGGTCGGCGTGCTGGCGACAGGATTCCGCATCGGCAGCCTGCGGGCATGGGTTTCGGCGGGGTGCCTTGGCTCGGCCGTGGCGCTGGCGGCGATCATCCTGATCGGGCAGGCGGGTCTGCCGCTTCTGGTCCCGGCGGTCGTGGCGCTGGGGTTCTTCAACGGCATGTTCGCGGTGGCGGCCATCGGGTCGATGATGGCGCTGGCCGGTGAAGGTCGCGGCGCACGTGAAGGCACGCGGATGGGCCTGTGGGGGGCCGCGCAGGCGGTTGCCGCCGGGTTCGGCGGGCTTCTGGGTGCGGTTCTGGTCGACCTTGGCCGCACGACGCTGCTGGACGCCACCGCCTTTGGGCTGACATTCGCCTTCGAAGCGGCGCTTTTCGTGATTTCTGCGGCGATTGCGCTTCGGGTTCTGCAAACCATTCCGGACCGGCGGATGCCGTCGGGTCTGGCCATTCCGGGAGAGTGACCATGGTATATGATGCCTTTGTCGTAGGCGGCGGGCCGTCGGGTGCAACGGCTGCGGAAGACCTGGCGCGGGCGGGCCTGAAGGTGGCCCTTCTCGACCGGGATGGTCGGATCAAGCCCTGTGGCGGAGCGATCCCGCCCCGTCTGATCAAGGACTTCGACATTCCGGATCATCTGGTGGTCGCCCGGATCAAGACGGCACGGATGATCTCGCCCACGGGCCGCGCTGTCGATATCCATATCGAGGGCGGCTACGTCGGCATGGTCGACCGCGAGGATTTCGACGAATTCCTGCGCGACCGGGCGCGGATGGTCGGAGCAGAACGGCTGACCGGCACCTTCCTGCGGGTGGAGCGGGATGCGTCGGGCACCCATGTCGTCTGGCGCGAGAAGGCCTCGGGGCAGGAACAGCGGTCGCAGGCGCGCGTGGTGATCGGGGCGGACGGGGCGAAATCCGGCGTCGCGCGCGCCGAGGTGCCGGGCGGGGACCGCATCCCTTACGTCATCGCGTATCACGAGATCATCAAGGCCCCTGCCGCGAACAGCG
>JBIJDO010000073.1:0-9705 GCA_044344105.1 Tabrizicola sp. | reverse complement strand
GATCGAGGAAGTCATCGTTGACGTGGATGACGAATATTCGGGCGCCGTGATCGACAAGCTGACCGGCGAACGCAAGGGTGACCTCGTCGAGATGAAGCCTGCGGGCGTCGGCAAGACCCGGATCATCGCCCATGTGCCCTCGCGTGGGCTGATCGGCTATCAGGGCCAGTTCCTGACCGACACGCGCGGCACGGGTGTCCTCAACCGCATCTTCCACGGCCACGCCCCGCACAAGGGACCGATCCAGGGTCGCCGCCAGGGGGTGCTGATCTCGACCGAGGCCGGGGTATCGGTGGCCTATGCGCTCTGGAACCTCGAAGACCGCGGCCGGATGTTCATCGGGCCGCAGGAGCAGGTCTACGTCGGCATGATCATCGGCGAGCATTCCCGCGACAATGACCTTGAGGTCAACCCGCTGAAAGGCAAGAAGCTGACCAACGTCCGCGCCTCCGGCACGGATGAGGCGGTCCGCCTGACGCCGCATATCCGGATGAGCCTGGAAGAGGCCATCGCCTATATCGACGACGATGAACTGGTCGAGGTGACGCCGAAGATCATCCGCTTGCGCAAGCGTGAACTCGACCCGAACGAGCGCAAGCGCGCGTCGCGGAAAGAGTGACATCACGACCGAGATCCAGGAATTTCTAGAAAATTCGCGGGCTTGGCGGTCGGACTGCCGTTACTCCGCCGCTTCGACCACCATCAGGTCACGTTCGCAGGCCCCATCCGCATGGGCACGGGCCGCCTTGTAGGCCGGTGAGTTGTAGCAGTCCACTGCTCGCTCCAGGCTTGGGAATATCGCCACGACATTGCGCTCGCGCGGGTTTCCTTCCAGCTGCACATACCTTCCGCCACGCGCGAGGAAGCGGCCACCATGGGCCGCAATCGCCGGTCCGGCCAGGGCGGCGTATCGGCCATAGGCCTCTGCGTCGGTCACGTGGACATGCGCGATCCAGTACGCCTGCGGCATCTCACCCTCCCATTGCGGCTTCGGCCGCCTTGATCGCGGCGTCAGCCTGGGCGATGTCGGCACCCCCGGCTTGCGCCATGTCGGGACGGCCACCGCCGCCCTTGCCGCCCATCGCTTCCGCCGCGGCCTTGACGAGGGTGACCGCAGACAGCTTCGCGGTCAGGTCCTGCGTCACGCCAGCCGCGACGGCGGGCTTGGTACCGGTGTCGGCGATCAGAAGCACGGCACCTGACCCAAGACGCGCCTTCATCTCGTCGATCAGCGCCGGAAGGTCCTTGCCCGAGACGCCAGTAAGCACCTGAGCGATGAAGCGGATACCGTTGATTTCCTTGGCCTCTGGCCCTGCAGCCTTGCCGCCCATCGCGACCTCGCGGCGCAG
Source organism: Tabrizicola sp. (assembly GCA_044344105.1). Lineage (GTDB taxonomy): Bacteria > Pseudomonadota > Alphaproteobacteria > Rhodobacterales > Rhodobacteraceae > Tabrizicola. The sequence goes on along the minus strand of JBIJDO010000073.1, from coordinate 8,356 downwards.
TTGCGCGACCTCGTTCGCCAGAGCCTTCCGTTCCTCGAAAAGCGCCCGGATGCGGTCGGCAAGCTCACCCGCCGGGGCCTTGAGGATCGCCGCGATGTCGTTCAGCCGCGCATCCTGCTGGCGCAAGTGGTCAAGGGCCGCCTGCCCGGTCAGCGCCTCGATCCGGCGCACCCCGGCGCTGGAGGCGCTTTCGGACAGAAGCACCATCGCGCCGATGTCGCCGGTGCGCCGGACATGGGTGCCGCCGCAAAGCTCCAGGGAGTAGGTCCTGCCGTCGACACCCTTCGCCGAGCCGTCCAGGACACCCATCGACACCACCCGGACCTCGTCGCCGTATTTCTCGCCGAAAAGGGCCTGTGCCCCGATGGCGCGGGCGTCGTCGGGAGTCATGATCCGGGTCTCGACGGGCGCGTTCTGGCGGATGAAGGCGTTGACCTCGGCCTCGATGGTGTGGAGGTCGGGCGCCGCGATGGCCGCCGCGTGACTGAAGTCGAAACGCAGACGGTCCGCAGCGTTCAGCGACCCCCGCTGCGCCACATGATCGCCAAGGCAGCGGCGCAGCGCCTCGTGCAGAAGGTGCGTCGCCGAATGGTTGGCGCGGATCGCGGTGCGGCGGGCGTGCGCAACCTCCAGCTTCGCCGGTTGTCCCTTGATCACAGTGCCTTCCGTGACGCGGCCAATGTGGATGAAGACCCCGGCGGCCTTCTTCACGTCCGTCACTTCCGCCGTGCCGGTATCGGTGCGGACCCAGCCCGCATCGCCGACCTGACCGCCGCTCTCGGCGTAGAACGGGGTCTGGTTGACCACGATCTGTACCGTCTCACCCGTCGCAGCCTGACCGATGGCAGCGCCGTCCCGCAGAAGCGCGGTGATGACGCCCTCGGCGGTTTCGGTGTCATAGCCCAGGAACTCCGTCTGCCCATGTTCCTCGGCGATCTCGAACCAGATCTTCGCGTCGCCTGCCGCCCCGGTGCCGGCCCAGGCGGCGCGGGCCTTCTGCTTCTGCTCCGCCATGGCGTGGTCGAAGCCCTCGACATCGACCCCGCGACCCTTCTCGCGCAGCGCATCCTGGGTCAGGTCAAGCGGAAAGCCGTAGGTGTCATAAAGCCGGAACGCCGCAGCCCCCGGCAAGGCGCCGCCTTCGGGAAGCTTCGCCACCTCGTCGTCCAGGAGCTTCAGGCCGCGGTCGAGCGTCTGCTTGAAGCGGGTTTCCTCAAGTTTCAGCGTCTCTTCGATCAGCGCCTCAGCCCGGCCAAGCTCGGGATAGGCCCCACCCATCTGCCGCACCAGCGCGGGCACCAGACGGTGCATCACCGGGTCCTGGGCACCCAGCATGTGGGCATGGCGCATCGCGCGGCGCATGATGCGGCGCAGGACATAGCCCCGCCCTTCATTCGACGGCATCACCCCGTCCGCGATCAGGAACGAGGTCGAGCGCAGGTGATCGGCGATGACACGGTGGTGGATTTTCCCCGGCCCGTCAGGGTCCTGGCTGGTGACATTCGCCGATGCCTCGATCAGGCTCCGCATCAGGTCGGTGTCATAGTTGTCGTGCTTGCCCTGCAGAAGCGCGCCGATCCGTTCCAGCCCCATGCCGGTGTCGATCGACTGCATCTTCAGCGGGACCAGCCGCCCGTCGGCGAACTGTTCGTTCTGCATGAAGACGTTGTTCCAGATCTCGATGAACCGGTCGCCGTCTTCCTCCGCGCTGCCGGGGGGACCGCCCCAGATGTGGGGGCCGTGGTCATAGAAGATCTCGGTGCAGGGGCCGCAGGGCCCGGTCGGACCCATGCGCCAGAAGTTGTCGTCCGTGGCGATGCGGATGATGCGGTCTTCGGGCAGGCCCGCGACCTTCTTCCAGATCGCCGCCGCCTCGTCGTCGGTGTGGTAGACGGTGACGAGAAGCTTGTCCTTGGCCAGACCGAAGTCGCGGGTCAGAAGCTCCCAGGCGAAGGCGATGGCCTGGTCCTTGAAATAGTCGCCGAACGAGAAATTCCCCAGCATTTCGAAGAAGGTATGGTGCCGGGCGGTATAGCCGACATTGTCGAGGTCGTTGTGCTTGCCGCCCGCCCGCACGCATTTCTGCGCCGTGGTGGCGCGCTTGTAATCCCGCGTCTCGACCCCGGTGAAGAGGTTCTTGAACTGCACCATGCCGGAATTGGCGAACATCAGCGTCGGATCGTTGCGCGGGACAAGGGGCGAGCTTTCCACCACCCGGTGATCGTTCCGGCGAAAATAGTCGAGAAAGGTCGAGCGGATGTCGTTCAGCGAGGCCATGCGGGGGTGGTCCTTGGCAGGATGCGGGAATTCGGCCCCCCGTGTAGCCCCCTGCATGGGGCCTGTCCACGGGTCACGCTTTGGGCTTTGGAAAAAAGGCGGCTAGCGGAGCACTTCGAGGGCGTCGCCGTTGCGGATCACGCCGTCCTGCGCGACAGAGCAGAGGACGCCGCGCAGACGCAACTGCGGGTGGGCGCGGACCCAGGTGAACGCCGCCTCGCCATGGCGGACCTTCCATTTGGCGCAGGCGTCGTTCCAGACCTCGGAGACCCTCAGGACGGCGGTGCCGACAGCCAGCCTTGTGCCTGTCGGCAGGTTCGCCTCGGTCATGTCGAGATCGCAGACGAAAGTGTCACCGGGGTGGACGACATTGTCGCGGTCGCGCCAGACAAGGTCCAGCACCCGGCGCGGCAGGATCGAGACCTGGATGCCGGGGTGAGCGGCACCGTCGGGCAGCTTCAGCCAGGGCGCGCTGCCCCAGCGTTCTCCGGGGATGCCTTGCGCCGTCGTGACGGTGATCTCGTCGACGAAGCGGCGTTGGCCATAGTCGGGACGGAGGCACAGAAACTCGACCGCGCTGCCGGTCTTGGGTGCCGCAAGCACCCCCGGCAGCGCGGCGATCAGGTCTTCGGTGGTGGCTTGACCCGTCACTCGTCCAGCACGTCGGCGGAATCTTCGCCGGCCATCGTGAAATCCAGTCCGTTGGCAGCGCGGATCTTGTCCTCGATCTCCAGCGCCACACCGGGGTTCTGCTTCAGGAACGCCTTCGCGTTCTCGCGTCCCTGGCCGATGCGTTCGTCCTTGAAGGAATACCAGGCACCGGATTTCTCCACCACCCCGGCCTTCACGCCGATGTCGATCAACTCGCCGGTCTTCGAGATGCCCTCGCCATACATGATGTCGAACTCGATCTGCTTGAACGGCGGGGCCACCTTGTTCTTCACCACCTTGACGCGGGTGGTGTTGCCGACCACTTCCTCGCGGTCCTTGATCGCGCCGATGCGGCGGATGTCGAGACGGACGGAAGCGTAGAATTTCAGCGCGTTGCCGCCCGTCGTGGTTTCGGGACTGCCGAACATCACGCCGATCTTCATTCGGATCTGGTTGATGAAGATCACCATGCAGTTCGACCGCCCGATCGAGGCCGTCAGCTTGCGCATCGCCTGGCTCATCAGGCGGGCCTGGCTGCCCATCTGCATGTCGCCCATGTCGCCTTCGATTTCCGCCTTCGGCACCAGCGCCGCCACCGAATCGATCACGACCAGGTTCACCGCTCCCGACCGCACCAGCGTATCGACGATCTCAAGCGCCTGTTCGCCGGTGTCGGGCTGGCTGATCAGAAGCTCGTCCAGGTTGACGCCCAGCTTCTTGGCATATTGCGGGTCCAGCGCGTGTTCCGCGTCGACAAAGGCGCAGACGCCGCCCTTCTTCTGTTCCTCGGCCACCACATGCAGCGTCAGCGTGGTCTTGCCCGAGGATTCCGGCCCGTAGATCTCGATGATCCGGCCCTTCGGCAACCCGCCGATCCCCAGCGCGATGTCGAGGCCAAGCGATCCGGTCGAGGTCGCCTCGATGTCCATCGCCGGGCTGTCCGCCCCAAGCCGCATGATCGAGCCCTTGCCGAACTGCCGCTCGATCTGCGCCAGCGCCGATTCCAGCGCCTTCGACTTGTCCATTTCCCGCTTCCCGCCAAGGTCGAGGAGGTTTGCTACCGCCATCTTCTTCTCCTTATTTCACAGCCGCCAAGGGGCGGCAATCCTGACCGGTGTTCCCCAAGTGTTCCGGTCTTTATGGGCACAAAATGAGAACATATCAACCCAAATCTCGTGATGGCAGTTTCGTCCGGCTTTGGTTAAGGGAGTGTTGACGAAATCCCGGACCGGCCGGGAAAAGCCGAACGATCTGGGGGCAAAGGGCCAAGATGCTGGTGTTCTGGGAAGCGAGGCTTGCGTTTCTGGCCACACCGAAGACCGGCTCCACCGCCATTGCGGCCGCCCTCGAATCGCTCGCTGCCGTCTCGGTCCAGCGCCCCCCCTTGCTGAAACACACCACGGTCCACCGCTACCGCCGCTTCATCGGGCCGTTCCTCGAGGCCGCATCGAAGGACGACTTCACGCTTGTCGCCCTGATGCGCGAACCGACGGACTGGCTGGGCAGCTGGTACCGCTTCCGCCAGCGCGACGAGACCGAGCCCGGCAACAGCACGCGCGACATCAGCTTTGACAGCTTCGTCCGCGCTTGGTGCCAGGACCCGCGCCCGGCCTTTGCCGATGTCGGCAGCCAGGGCCGGTTCCTGCGTCCGCGACAAGGGGCAGGCGTTGATCGCCTGTTCCGCTATGAAGCGATCGACACCTTCGTCCATTTCCTGGAAGAGCGGCTGAACTGCGAGATTCTCCTGCCGCGGCTGAATGTCTCGCCGCCCGGAGCCACCGAGCTTGCGCCCGCGACCGAGGCGCTCTTGCGCGACGTGGCGGCAGAGGACTTCGCGATGTATGCCGGATTGACCGGCTAGGCACGGCCTTGCCTGCCCCCGCGTTCCCTACATGACAGAGGTGCCAAAACCCGCTACATTTCGCGGCAAGGGGCGGATCAGACCCCAAGAGGCATGAAAGGGCGGACAAGATGACGATCACGATGACGCGGCGCGGGATGCTGCTGGGCGCGGGGGCCGTTGCAGCCACCGCACTGGCGGCCTGCAACAACGGGATCGGCTCGAACGGCAGCGCGCAGATCGACGCGCGGGTTGCCGCGACCGAACAGTTTCTCTTCACGCAGTACCCCGGCACGCGCGACCTCGCCAGCCGCGCGGCGGGCGTCCTTTACATGCCGCTGATGACCGAGGTCGGAGCCGGGTTCGGCGGGGCCTTCGGACGGGGTGCCTTGCGGATTCAAGGGGTTACGGTGGACTATTACTCCGCCGCCAAGGGCTCGTTCGGGCTGCAGATCGGTGCGCAGCAGTATGCCCACACCCTCTTCTTCATGACGCCCGGCGCGCTGGAGAAATTCCGCCGTTCCTCGGGTTGGGCCGCCGGAGCCGATGTCCGCTATGCCAGCCCCGAGGAAGGTGCCTCGATCGGCAAGGAGACGACCGAACTCGACGAGGTCATCGCCCTCGTCTATGGCCAGCAGGGCCTGATCGCGGGGGCCACGCTCAGCGGGATCAAGTACACCCGGATCATCCCCTGATCGAAGATCGCCGCACAAGACCTCGATTCTTCGTCGAAAAATCGAAACCGGTTGCGCGCTACCTCAAGCGTCGGATCAGGCTCGACGTGTCGCCACGGCCCCCGCCCATCAGCTGCACGTCCTTGTAGAACTGATCGACCAGCGCCGTGACCGGCAGGCGCGCGCCGATCTGGTCGGCGGTGTCCAGGCAGATGCCAAGGTCCTTGCGCATCCAGTCGACCGCAAAGCCGAAGTCGAAGCTGTCGGCCAGCATCGTCCTGTGCCGGTTGACCATCTGCCACGACCCGGCAGCCCCCTGCGAGATCACCTCGACTACCCTCTCGCCGTCGAGACCCGCCTTCTGACCGAAGGCCAGCGCTTCGCTTAACCCCTGCATCAGGCCCGCGATGCAGATCTGGTTCATCATCTTGGCCAACTGCCCGGCCCCACTGGGTCCGATCAGGCGGCAGATGCGGGCGTAGGCCGCCATCACCGGCTCGGCGCGGGCATAATCCGCCGGGTCGCCGCCGCACATGATGGAAAGCTGCCCGTTCTCGGCCCCCGCCTGCCCGCCCGACACCGGGGCATCGACGAAGACGAGGCCCGCCGCCTGCGCCTGGGCGGCCAGCTTGCGGGTGATCGTCGCCGAAACCGTCGTGTGATCGACGAAGACCGCCCCCGGCGACATGCCCGCAAACGCACCCTCCGGACCGGTGCAGACCTGATGCAGATCGTCGTCGTTGCCGACGCAGGCCATCACGAACTCCGCCCCCCTGGCTGCCGCCCGCGGCGTGGCGGCAGAGGCGGCAGCGTGCTTCGCGACCCAGGCCTCGGCCTTGGCGGGCGAGCGGTTGTAGACCGTCACCTGATGCCCCTTGGCGACCAGATGCCCGGCCATCGGGAACCCCATGACCCCGAGGCCCAGAAATGCAACCTTCGCCATGCGCTTGCGCCTCCTCATTGCCCTTCACCGGCGCTTGGACTAGGAACCGATGCGCGCCCCGCCGTCAAGGACAGGCCCCGATGACCATGGTCCCATGCTGACCGCCTTTCGCTGGCTGATCCGGATCGTCACGGTCCTGATCGGGCTTGGAGTGCTGGCGGCGCTCCTGCTCTATTACTTCCTGTCGCGGTCGCTGATCGACTACAACGAGGATTTCACCGTCGCCGGCATCTCGGCCCCGGTCGAAATCGTGCGCAACAACGACAACGTGCCGCATATCTTCGGCAAGACGGATGAGGACGTGTTCTTCGCACTCGGCTTTGCGCATGCGCAGGACCGGCTCTGGCAGATGACCATGCTCCGGCGCACCGCGCAGGGCCGCCTGTCGGAAATCTTCGGTCCGGCGACCGTGAAGGTGGACGAACTGATGCGCCGCTATGACCTCTACGGCCTTGCGCTCCAGTCGGTCGAGGCCCAGGACGGCCAGACCCGCCGCGCGCTCGAGGCCTATGCCGCCGGGGTCAACGCCTGGATCGGCCAGGTCAACGCCGGCGCACGCGGCCGGGGCGCACCGGAGTTCTTCCTCTTCGAGCCCGAGATTTCCGCCTGGGCCCCGGCCGATTCGATCGCGATCCTGAAGCTGATGGCGCTGCAGCTGTCCGGGTCGGTGCAGACCGAGGTGCTGCGCGCCCGCGTGTCGCTGCTCCTCTCGCCCGAACGGCTGGCCGACATCCTGCCCGACGATCCCGGCCAGGGGGTCGCGGCCCTGCCCGACTACGCAAGCCTCGTTCCCGGCGTGGCACCTGTCTCCCGACCGGTCGACTTTGCCCTCGGTCCCTTCTCGCCGGTCGCAGATCCCGGCATGGCGGGGGCCTCCAACGCCTGGGCCGCGATGCCGGAGCGGTCTGCCGCCGGTGGCAGCCTGCTGGCCAACGACCCGCATCTGGGGCTGACCGCGCCGACGATCTGGTATCTGGCGCGGCTGGAACTGCAGTCCGGCGGCGTCATCGGGGGAACGATCCCCGGTGTTCCCCTGGTCGTCGTCGGGCGGTCCGACAGCCTGGGCTGGGGCCTGACCACGGCCTATGCCGATGACCAGGACGTGGTGATCGAGGCCCTGAACCCGGAAAACCCCGAAGAATACAAGACCCCCGAGGGTTGGGCCAAGTTCGACAGTCGGCAGTCCATCATCAAGGTCAAGGATGCGGACCCGGTGACGTTGACGCTGCGCTGGTCCCGGAACGGCCCGATCCTGCCGGGCAGTCACTACGACCTCGGCTCGATCACGCCCCCGGGCCATGTGGCCGCGATCAGCTGGACGGCGCTGTCCGGGGCCGATACCTCGATCAGCGGGGCGATGGCGCTGATGCGCGCCCAGAACATTCCCGAAGCGCTGGAGGCGGGCAAGCTGGTCGTCGCCCCGGCGCAGAACGTGATGCTGGCGGACAAGACGGGGATCGCGCTGCAGGTGATGGGCGCGCTTCCGGCCCGCGATGCGGCGCACCCCTCGAAAGGACGGATGCCCGCCCTGGGGTCGGACCCGGCCGTCGGGTTCAAGGGCATTCTCCCCTATTCCGGCAACCCCAGCTTCCGCAACCCGACCTCGGGCCTTCTTGGCAACACCAACAACAAGACGGTGGACCGCCCGTTCCCGAACCATGTCAGCTTCGACTGGGGCGACACCCAACGCATCCAGCGCTGGCTGACGCTGATGAAGGCGCGCGAGGTCCATACCCGCGAAAGCTTCATCGAGGCGCAGCTCGACACGGTGAACCCGACCGCCCGGTCGCTCCTGCCGCTGATCGGCGCGGATCTCTGGTTTACCGGCGAAGCCGCACCCGAAGGCACGCCGGAACGCCTGCGGCAGCGCGCGCTTCTGCTGCTGTCGGAATGGAACGGCGAGATGAACGAGCATCTGCCCGAACCCCTGATCGCCGAAGCCTGGATGCGGGCGCTGATGGACCGGCTGAT
>JBIJDO010000180.1:0-5953 GCA_044344105.1 Tabrizicola sp. | reverse complement strand
AGTTCCATAGGATGCGATTTGCCCATCAAGACCCCCTAAATCTGGCAGGATCAGGGAATCACAAACCACTCACCTTGGGAATCCTGAATCGGACAGGGAGCGACTTGCACTAACGCCGTCCACGGCGGTGAGAATGGATCAGGATGCAAAGCCGGAATTTCTGCCAGAGTGGCAGCTGCGCGGCCATGATCTCGCGCATGGCCGCGCGGTCGCGTGCGACATGGGCGGCCTTGTCGCGCGTCCAGGACCGTGAAAGGTTGCCGCCGCGCATCCGCTTGCTGCAGATCGGCCGGGGGACAAGCACGAAACGTCCAAGCAGCATCATGTGCAGAAGCCAGGGGAAATCGGCGCTGAACTCACCCGCCGCGTTCCGTTTCATCCCGCCGATCCGCGGAAAGGCAGAGGCGCGAAACAGCCCGTGGTTCGGCACGTGCCATTCCCAGGATCCCGTGATCATCGCCTTCGCGCGGTCGAAGGCACGCGATGCCGACCCGGTGCCGCGCCCGGTGAGCAGCTTTGCAGTTCCGTCGGCTTCGATCCATCGCATGTAGCCGAAGGCGAGAACGGCTTCGGGTTCCCCCTGCAGGGCGGAAACCAGGGTTTCGACGTAGTCGGGGTCGATGCCATCATCGTGGAACGCGAAGAACATGAACGCTCCCCGCGCCTGCGCCATGAGGTCGTTGCAGTTGCCGACCCAGCCCAGATTGGTCTCGCGCAGGATCAGCCTTGCATTCGGTCGGCTCGCGGCCCATTCCCGCAGGATCGCCGGGGTCTCGTCGGAAGAGGCATCATCGCCGATCAGGATTTCGATTGCGCCGTAGGTCTGTGCGTCCAGGCAGGCCAGGGTTTCGCGAATGAACGCCGCTGAGTTCCAGCACGGCAGGACAGCAGTCACAAGCGGCCTGTCGGTCATGCCGGTTCACCTTCCAGGATGAAGGCAGCCGCTTCGGCGGCAAAAAACGGTGCCGTCGTCAGCTTGCCGGGGTTGAACGAATGCCACCCGTCCATCGAGGTCAGGCCGCTGGTCATGCGGCCATGCAAGCCGCTTTCCGGATCGTCCACGTCCGTGGATCCGTGCGCCAGAATCACACCCGCGTCCACCTGATAGGGCGTCGCATGTCCGATGCCGGGCATCCAGCGATCCATCCGCGCCAGGATCTCGGCTGCAATCTCCCCGACCCGAGAGGGCGTTTCACGCCCGGCGCAGGGCGCATCCCATTCCGGCGGCACCCGCATGTCATGGCTCCAGCCCTGCAAGCCGACGGGATACCAGGACAGGTATGCCGTGCGGTCAGGACGGACCACGACATCGCCGAACGGCCCGAGGACCAGCGTCGCCGAGGGCGCTTCGCGATGGCTTTCGGGCAGGCGGGCCAGCACGCGATACTTCATCCGCATCAACCAGCCTTTCGGCGGCTGCAGTCCCACTTCAAGATCCAGACGGTAGAGGTCTTCCCAGGTCGCGTTCACCACCTGCCCGGCTTTGGCCTGCCAGGTGCCAGCCGGACCACTGCCTTCCAGCACAAAGCCGGCGGGACCGCGCCGCGCCGCCTGAACCGTGTGCCCGGTCCGTATCTTCAGATTGGGATAGAGCCGGACAGCACTTGTCAGAACCGCCCCCAGTTCCGCGGGGTCGATGGCACGCTCTTCGGTCTGATAACCGGCCAGAAACTGCTCGGGGATGAACCAGCGAGCCATATCCGCCCGGGCTTGGCGGGACCAGAGCCGATCAGGTCTTTTCCCCAGATAACTGAGCTGGCGGTCCTGCGCAAAGGCCTCGCGGCAGCGCGACTGGACGTGGTCGTAGTGGTCCTCCAGGCGATCCGGCGCGAGGATCGAGCTGGCGTGAACGAGATACTGGAAGGGTGCCGAAACCCGCATCGCCCGGCTTGCGCCCTTGCTCCATTCGGACAGGAGCCGATCAAAGCTCAGGGCGCCAAGCAGTTGCTGGTCTGCAGTCGCCCTGCCGCTTTCGGCGGCGTAGATCAGGCCCAGGTGGATCTTTCCCTCGTTGCGCTGGCTGGCGCGATTGAAGAGAACCGCGTCACGTTCCAGCAAGGTGACATTCTGCCCTCTGGCGGCGAGAGCAAGAGCGGCGCACACTCCGGCCGACCCACCGCCAAGGACAAGAATATCGTCGCTAAAGCAACTTGTTAAAGGCATCAGGCCGCCAAACATCCTTCCGTCGGCACTGCGGGAATGCTGGTTTGCAGGCCCCCGGTGCGCCAGGTTGACCGTCGAGACTTTTGTTCGCGCCTGACTATGGATTTGGCGTGGACCGGGGTCAAGTCAGCCTGTTCATGCCAGTCTGTATCGCGCCCGCCTCGACCGACCCTCGGCCCTTCGTCCTTAGCCCGCCAGGCTGGGCCGGCCGTGCCGGAAGGCGCGAAAATCCGGGGTGACGGTGGGGGGACCGAACAGATAGCCTTGCAGGCAGCCGACACCGGCGTCTCGCAGCCAGTTCGCCTCACCTTCCGTCTCGACCGCTTCGGCCACAAGATACATCTCCAGCGCCTGCGCTGCCGCAATCGCGGCACGGGCCACAACCTGGCTGTCCGGCAGCCGGTCAACATGCTTGACGATCGACCCGTCCAGCTTGGCGATTTCGAACCGCAACTCGCGCAGCAGGCGCAGCGAGGTCATTTCGGCCCCGAAATCGTCCAGCGCGAAGACGATCCCGTGCTGCCGCATCTCGGCCATGAAGGGTTTCAGCACGTCGGGCACCTGCAGCGCCGACGCCTCGTTGATTTCAAGGATCAGGCTCTGGCCGATCCGCGGGGTGTCCTTCAGCGCCTTGCGCAGCACGTCGACCCAGGGGCGATAGCCGACCGACCGGGCCGACATGTTCACCGACACCCGGATCTGCGGATTGCGCTGCATCGCCATCAGACCCATCTGCAAGGCCGCGCAGTCGATTTCGCGGCCAAGCTGACGCTGTTCGACGGCGGCCATGAAGTCACGTGCCGGGATCACCTGATCGCGCAGGTTCAAGAGCCGGATGAACCCTTCGAAAAAGCCGATGACCGACGGGTCCGCCGCATAGACCGCCGGCTGGAACGCCAGCCGCATTCGCCGATCCGTCAGCGCCTGATCGACCATCGCCAGCGTCTCGCGGTCCTGCGCCGAAATCGCCGCGTCCAGCGGACTGGCCAGCGCCGGGTCACGGTCGTACTTCGAAGTCCTTGGCCCCTTCATGAATGTCATGCGATCCCCCGGCCGCCCAAATCTCTGTCGACACCCTAGCCACGGACCGGTAAACGGAAGGTCAATATTCTCATTTTGTTCCGCAGCAATCCGCCAGGGTCCGACGATGGAAAATGCCGACAATTCTATCCGCTGCCCGTGGTGCGGCAGCGATCCCCTGTATGTCGCCTACCACGACGACGAATGGGGCAGGCCCGAGCGCGATCCCCGCCGGCTTTTTGAACTTCTGATCCTGGAAAGTTTCCAGGCCGGGCTTTCCTGGATCACCATCCTGCGCAAGCGCGACGGCTTTCGCGCCGCTTTCCACGGCTTTGACCCCGCCGTCATCGCCACCTGGGGCGAGGCTGACGTCCTCCGCCTTCTGCAGGATCCGGGCATCGTCCGGCACCGCGGCAAGATCGAGGGCACGATCCGCGGTGCCAAGGCCTATCTCCGGATCGAGGCCGGTGAAGGCTTTTCGCCACTCCTCTGGTCCTTCGCCGGCGGCGCACCACGGGTCAATCACCCGAAAACCCTTGCCGATGTTCCGTCCCAGACACCCGAATCGCAAGCCATGTCCAAGGCACTGAAACGGGAAGGCTTCAACTTCGTCGGCCCGACGATCACCTATGCCTTCATGCAGGCGGCAGGAATGGTCAATGACCACCTTGCCACCTGCGCCTGGCGTCGCTGACCCCTTGGCCTTTGCGGCCTTCCTCGCCATATAGGCACAAACACCACGTAGGAGTCCGCCATGCTGGGACTGGGCGAAAAGCCGCAAGTTGAAGCTGATCTGATCAAGGACGTGACCGAGGCCACGTTCATGGCCGATGTGATCGAGGCCAGCCGCGAGGTTCCGGTCATCGTCGATTTCTGGGCCACCTGGTGCGGTCCCTGCAAGACGCTGGGGCCGATGCTTGAGACTGCCGTGAAAGCTGCTGGCGGCAGGGTCAGGATGGTCAAGGTCGATGTCGACCAGAACCAGCGCATTGCCGGGCAGCTGCGCATCCAGTCGATCCCCACCGTCTACGCCTTCTGGCAGGGCCAGCCGGTCGACGGCTTCCAGGGCGCAGTCCCGGCTTCCGAGGTCAAGGCTTTCATCGACCGCGCGGCAGCGCTCGCCGGGGATGGCGGCCTTGCCGAAGCGATTCAGGCGGCAGAAGACATGCTGACCGAAGGTGCCGCCGTCGATGCTGCCGAAACCTTTGCCGCCATTCTGGGCGAAGATGCCGAGAACGCCGCCGCCTATGGTGGTCTGATCCGGGCGCATCTGGCCTTGTCAAACCTTGATCAGGCCGAGGGTCTCATCGTCGCTGCTCCGGAAAAGATCGCCAAATCCAAAGAACTGGACGCCGCACGCGCCCAGCTGGAACTGGCAAGGCTGGCCGCCAATGCAGGACCCGAAGCCGAACTTCGCGCCGCGGTTGCTTCCAACCCCAATGACCATCAGGCCCGCTTTGACTTGGCCGCAGCGCTTCTGGCTGCCGGAAACCCCAAGGAAGCGGTGGACGAACTTCTCGATCTCTTCCGCCGCGACCGGGAATGGAACGACGGTGCCGCCAAGACCCAGCTTTTCACGATCTTCGACGCGCTGAAGCCGCAGGATCCCATCGTTCTGGCCGGTCGGCGGCGGCTGTCTTCGATGATATTTGCCTGATCGCACAGGCGGGCTAGGTCATGCACATGATCACTGCTGCCGACCTGCCGGACACTCTGCCGGTCTTTCCCCTGCCCGGCGCGCTCATGCTGCCCCGCGCACGCCTGCCGCTGCATATCTTCGAGCCGCGCTATCTGGCAATGATCGAAGACTGCATGAAGACCAAGCACCGGCTGATCGGGATGATCCAGCCGCGCGAAACTCCGGCGGGTGAGAAGCGGTTGCAGGCGATCGGCTGCGCCGGTCGGCTGACCGGTTTTTCCGAGACGGAGGACGGGCGCTATATGATCACGCTCTCCGGGGCGTCGCGGTTCCGGGTGCGTGAGGAGGTGCAGGGTTTCACCCCGTACCGCCGCTGCCTTGTGGACTGGGGGCCTTTCGCGCGCGATCTTGGCGGGGCCGAGGACGATCCGGGCTTTCGGCGGGAAGAGTTTCTTGGGCTTCTCGGCCGGTACTTCAACCGCCTGGAGCTGTCGGCCGACTGGAACAACCTGAAAGGGGCCGAGGCCGAGCTTCTGATCAACTCACTGTCCATGTTGTGCCCCTTCACACCCGAGGACAAGCAGGCGCTTCTTGAAGCGCCGACCCTCGTGACGCGGCGGGAAACCCTGGTCACCCTGATCGAGTTTGCCTTGCGCGGCGGCGCGGATGAAGAGATCGTTCAATGAGCGACCCTGCGGACCGCGCGATGCTGGAGGCGCTGGTCTGTCCGGTCACCCATGCGGTCCTGAGCTATGATGCCGAAAAGCAGGAACTGATCTCGAAAGCCGCGCATCTCGCTTTCCCGATCCGCGACGGTATCCCGGTGATGCTGGTAAGCGAAGCGCGGGAACTCGACTGACGGTGACGGCATCGCAGGTCGGACTTAGGCCCGGCCAGCGTTCTCCAACGCACTTTTGCGATCCTTGCTGGGACGGCCGATCCGCGCTTGCCACGGCTTGCTCACGGGTACTCGGAAACAGGCAACGGACCGGTTCCGGGACCGGTACGGATCTTGCCCATGCGAGCCTGCCCGACCTGCAGATTTGACAGGTGCCTCCGCCGCCGCGGCATCGCCGACCTTTTTCTTGATTCTATTGCTTATCAATTACAAGACGCCCCGGGACAGGTGAC
>JBIJDO010000330.1:0-3775 GCA_044344105.1 Tabrizicola sp. | reverse complement strand
CGGTTCTACAGGCTGAAGGCGGCGGACCGAAGGCCGCTGCGTTGCAGGCCGGGCTGAACTGGGCGAAGGACGGCTGGACGGTCGGAGTCGCGTTTGCCCTGACCGACAATGGCGACGGCACCGACCTGCCGCACCACCAACTGGCATGACTACAACGCGGCGCTGGCGCGGCGCGGATCGTTGGCGATCTGGTTCGATCCCGAGACACAGTGGCTGGCCGCGCCGACCGGCAAGCGTGGTCGTCAGCCTGTCTTCACCGACGCCGCGATCCAGGCTTGCCTGACGTTGAAGGCGCTCTTCGGGTTGCCGCTTCGGCAAACGACCGGGATGGTGGCAAGTCTGCTTGAGCTTGCCGGGCTCGATTGGCCGGTGCCGGACTTCAGCACCCTTTGCCGTCGCCAGAAGACCCTGACCGTCCACATCCCCTACCGGCCCAGCACCGGCGCCCTGCACTTGCTCATCGACAGCACGGGTGTGAAGGCCGAGGGCGATGGCGCGTGGCTGGCCAGGAAACACGGGCCATCCAAGCCGCGCGACTGGCGCAAGGTTCACCTCGGGTGGAGGAGGGTCAGAAAACAGTCCAGTGGACCGTTTTCCCGACGACCATGCGGAAACCCTGGAGATCCGGGCCATCGAGATCACCGGCAGCCGGGTTGGCGACGCGCCCGTCCTGCCTGACCTCTTGGATCAGATCCCGGACGACCAGCGCATCGGCATGGTCTCCGCGGATGGCGCATACGACACCCGCGCCTGCCACGCCGCCATCGCGGCGCGCGGGGCGGCGGCGGTCATCCCGCCTCGCAAGAACGGCAAGCCATGGAAGGAGCACACGGCAGGAGCGCTCGCCATTGTCCTCGGACCAATGGCGGACAATGGCTCGCTGCGCAACGACGCCCTGCGCAGTTGCCGCCGCCTTGGCCGCGCCATCTGGAAACGCTGGACTGGCTATCACCGACGAAGTCTGGTCGAGGCCAAGATGCGCTGCTTCAAGTTGCTCGGTGAGCGCGTCATGTCCCGCGACTTCGACCGACAGGTTGCCGAGCTTCAGATCAGGGCCGCCATCCTGAACCGCTTCACAGCCCTCGGAACGCCGCTCACGCAGCGCGCAGAATAGGTCTGTCCGGGGAAAGGGGAACTCCGCACATCAAACGATTTGTGCAACAAAACCGGCACGGGGCCGTCACGAGCCCTGGACGGATCACTCGGCAGCGACTCGGGGCAGAAACCGGCTGAGCAGCCCGGCCAGTTCCGGGCGGCAGGACCCGCAGGATGTGCCTGCCCCAAGCGCTTCTCCCAAGGCTGCAACAGACAGGACACCTCCGGTCTCGATCGCCGCGCGAATGGTGTTCAACCCGACATTCATGCAGGCACAGACCGTGGGGCCAGGGTCGGGATGGTCCGCTCGCGGCTGTCCGGCCAGTGCCTCGGACGGTGACCCCGCCCCCAGCCGACCGGCAAGATGGTCGCGGGCCAGCCTGACCGGCTCGGGCGCGACGTAAAGCGCGGCCAGAAGTCGGCCCCCGCGATGGAAGACGACGCGCGCCCGACCGCGCGCGATGTCCGTGATGCTGGCAACTTCCGCCTCCGGCAGATCAAACAGCACCCGCGCTTCTGCGACCCAGTCCACCGGACAGACATCACCGGCAAGTTCCACGCGCCAGCCTCCCAGAACGCGCGCCTTGGCCCAATAGGCGCAGTCCGGACGGATGTCGCCCGAGGTGATGGCAAAGCCGTACCAGCGGGCCGGATAGCGCGACAGGTTGACAGGCGAAGCCTTCAGGTCCGGCTGGCCCGACAGCGGGTCGGGATTGGCCGCCACCAGCACGTCGATCCGGCCCGAGGGTGCGGTCTCTCCGGTCCAGTGCAGCGGGGCAAAGGGCTGGCCGGGGGCGACGCGATCGCTGATAAGAACCCGAAGGATGGCCCGGCCAAGGTCGTTTCGCACCTCGACCAGATCGGCAGAAGCCACCTGCAGGCGGAGGGCGTCGTCCGGGTGGAGTTCCACAAACGGCTCGGCCAGATGCTGCGACAACCGCGGGCTTTTGCCGCTGCGGGTCATCGTGTGCCACTGGTCGCGGATGCGCCCGGTGTTCAGCCGGAACGGAAGGCTTGGTTGCCGCAAAGCGGGGTCAGCGATGGGCAGCATCCGGGCCTTGCCATCGGGGGTGTGAAACCGCCCCTCGCCGAAGAACCGCCCGCCGCGCTGACGTGAGTTCGACGGCCAGGCAAACGGTTGCATCCGGTCATAGTCGGCTTCCGTCACTCCGGCATGGTCCGAGATGTCGAAATCGCTGCCCAGACGGCCTGCCACCCCCGACAGCGCCGCGTATTCGGCAAAGACCTGCGCGGTGGTTTCCCAGCCGAAGGTCGAACGCCAGCCCATCCGGCCCGCCACATCCGCGAGGATGCGCCAGTCGTCCCGCGCCTGCCCCGGTGCAGGCAGAACGGCGCGCTGGCGGCTGATCCGGCGTTCGGAATTGGTCACGGTGCCGGATTTCTCGCCCCATGCCGTCGCGGGCAGAAGGACATGCGCCAGCCGCGCGGTATCCGTCTTGGCGGTCACATCCTGCACCACGACAAATGGGCAGGCTTTCAAGGCCTTGGCCACCAGATCCGCCTCCGGCATCGATGCGACCGGATTGGTGTGGATGATCCAGATCGCCTTGATCCGCCCCTCACCCACGGCGCGAAACATGTCCACTGCCTTCAGCCCGGCCTTCTCGGGCATCCCCGGCGACCGCCAGAAAGCTTGCACGGCATTGCGATGCGCCGGATTCTCGATCTCCAGATGGCAGGCCAGCATGTTGGCCAAGCCCCCGACCTCACGCCCGCCCATGGCGTTCGGCTGTCCGGTCACGCTGAACGGACCCATGCCAGGCCGCCCGATCCGCCCCGTTGCCAGATGGCAGTTCAAAATCGCGTTGACCTTGTCCGTCCCGTGGGAAGACTGGTTGACGCCCTGGGAATAGACCGTGACCACCTTCTCGGTCCCGCACCAGAGGTCCAGAAACGCCCGCAGCTCGGCAGAGGAAACCCCCGCCGCAGCCGGGTCGCTGGCCCGCGCCGCGGCAAAGGCGGCCTCGGACCCGGTCACATGCTGCAGGAATTCCCTGTCCGCGCAGCGCATCTCGATTCCGGCCAGCAGCGCATTGAACAGCGCGACGTCTCCGCCCGGAGCGATGGCCAGATGCAAGTCCGCAATCTCGCAAGTCGCGGTGCGACGGGGATCGATCACAACGACTTTCATCGCGGGGCGCGCTGCCTTCGCCGCCGACAGACGCTGGTACAGCACCGGATGGCACCAGGCGAGGTTCGACCCCACCAGCACCACCAGATCGGCCAGTTCCAGATCCTCGTAGGTGCCCGGAACCGTATCGCTGCCAAAGGCACGCCGATGCCCCGCCACCGACGACGCCATGCAGAGCCGCGAGTTCGTGTCGATGTTCGCGGTGCCCCAGAACCCCTTGGCCAGCTTGTTCGCGACATAGTAGTCCTCGGTCAGCAGTTGCCCCGAGACATAGAGCGCCACCGACTCCGGCCCGTGTTCGGCAATCGTCCGGGCAAAGCGCTTGGCCACCACGTCCAGCGCCGCGCCCCAACCGACCTCCTGCCCGAAAACGCGGGGAGCCAGGAGCCGCCCCTCCAGCCCAACGGTTTCCCCAAGGGCCGAGCCCTTGGAACACAGCCGCCCGTAGTTCGCCGGGTGGTCGGGATCGCCCTTGACCGACAGGCCACCCTTGCCGTCCGGCGTCAGGATCACCCCGCAGCCGACGCC
>JBIJDO010000072.1:0-9752 GCA_044344105.1 Tabrizicola sp. | reverse complement strand
CGCGATCTCGCACCAACCTCACCGCCTCAAGCTTGAACTCGCGGCTGAACTTCCGTCTCTCCATAGAAACCTCCGATTCCGTTGAAACACCTTATCTCGGTGTCCACGAAACCGGCAGCAGCTCACACCTTATCTCGGTGTCCACGAAACCGGCAGCAGCTCAGTTAGGCCGAGAATGCATTTCTCACCGAAGAGCTCTTTCGATGATTTGGTGTCCGCCAATCTGCGCAGGATAGCTCCGCGAAGAAGCTCTTCAAGAAGCCCAGCTTCAAGAAGAATTCTCCCGCGCGGAGTCTCCCCGTTTAAGCGCGCAATGAATCCCGCAACGTCTGCCGACGACAGATTCTTTCCGTTCGACGTATTCAAGTTTCACAAATCCATCAACAGCCGCCGCGGGTCCTCCAGCGCTTCCTTGACCCGCACCAGGAACGTCACCGCGCCTTTGCCGTCCACGATCCGGTGGTCGTAGCTGAGCGCCAGGTACATCATCGGGCGGATGACGATCTGGCCGCCGACCACGACCGGACGGTCCTGGATCTTGTGCATGCCGAGGATGCCGGATTGCGGGGGGTTGAGGATGGGTGACGACATCAGCGAGCCGTAGACGCCGCCGTTCGAGATGGTGAAGGAGCCGCCCTGCATCTCGGCCATGCTCAGCTTGCCGTCGCGGGCGCGCAAGCCCAGTTCGGCGATCTTCTTTTCGATGGCGGCAAAGCCCATCCCATCCGCGTCGCGCACCACGGGGACCACAAGGCCATTGGGGGTGCCGACGGCGACGCCCATGTGGACGTAGTTCTTGTAGACGACATCGCCGCCGTCGATCTCGGCGTTGACCTCCGGCACTTCTTTCAGGGCGTGGGTGCAGGCCTTGACGAAGAAGGACATGAAGCCGAGTTTCACGCCGTGTTTCTTCTCGAACGCGTCCTTGTATTCGTTGCGCAGGGCCATGATCGCCGACATGTCGACCTCGTTGTAGGTCGTCAGCATCGCGGCGGTGTTCTGCGCGTCCTTGAGCCGCCGGGCGATGGTCGCGCGGAGGCGGGTCATCTTGACGCGTTCCTCGCGCGCGACGTCTTCGGCCGGGATCGGCGCGCGGGGGAGGGCGGCGGGGGCCGGCGAGGGGGCGGCGGCTGCGGCTTGCGCGCCAGCGGCACCGGCAACGGTGCGGGCCACGTCTTCCTTCATGATGCGCCCATCGCGGCCGGTGCCCTGCACCTGATCGGGGGTGAGGTTCGCCTCGGCCATCGCCTTCTTGGCGGCGGGGGCGTCTTCGGTGGCTTTGGCGGTGGGCTCCTCTTTCCGCTCATCCTTCGGCGCGGGCGCCTCGGTCTTCGCTGCCGTCGTCGCGGTGGCGCCTTCGGTGACGATGGCAAGGCGTGCGTTGGCGGCGACCGTGGTGCCTTCGGGGGCGATGATCTCGGCCAGGACGCCGGTCACGGGCGAAGGGACCTCGACCGAGACCTTGTCGGTCTCAAGCTCGCACAGCATTTCGTCCTGCTTCACCGCATCGCCGGGTTTCTTGAACCAGGTCGATACGGTCGCCTCGGACACGGATTCGCCAAGGGCGGGAACCATCACGTCAGTCATATCTGCTCTCCGGTCTTCATGCGGTGAGGCCAAGGGCCTGGGCGACGAGTTGTTGCTGTTCATATTTGTGGCGCGAGGCAAGGCCCGTGGCGGGCGAGGCGCTGGCCTTGCGCCCGGCGTAGGACATGCGGGTGGTCCTGCCGCGGATCTTGGTCAGGATCGTCTCGATCTCGGGTTCGATGAAGCTCCACGCGCCCTGGTTCTTCGGTTCCTCCTGGCACCAGACGACTTCGGCCTTCGGGAAGCGGCCAAGCTCCTGGGTGAGGGAGATCGTCGGGACCGGATACAGCTGTTCGACGCGGAGGAGATAGACATCCTCCAGCCCCTGCGCGTCGCGTTCGGCCAGAAGGTCGTAGTAGACCTTGCCCGAGCAGAGGACGACGCGCTTGATCCTGTCGTCGGCTTTCAGCTTCTGGGTCGAGTTGCCCTTCTGCGCATCGTCCCAGAGGACGCGGTGGAAGGTGGAGCCGTCGGTGAAATCTTCCGCGCGGCTGACGGCCATCGGATGCCGGAGGAGCGATTTCGGCGTCATCAGGATCAGCGGTTTGCGGTAGGTCCGGTGCAGCTGACGGCGCAGGATGTGGAAGTAGTTGGCGGGCGTCGTGCAGTTGGCGACGATCCAGTTGTCCTCGGCGCTGAGCTGGAGGAAGCGTTCCAGACGGGCGGAGGAATGTTCCGGGCCCTGGCCTTCGTAGCCGTGGGGCAAGAGCATCACGAGGCCCGACATCCGCAGCCATTTACTCTCGCCCGAGTTGATGAACTGGTCGATCATGATCTGCGCGCCGTTGGCGAAGTCGCCGAACTGGGCCTCCCAGATGGTGAGCGCATTGGGTTCGGCGAGCGAATAGCCGTACTCAAACCCGAGGACGGCGTATTCCGAGAGCATCGAGTCGATGACCTCATACCGCGCCTGGCCGGGGCGGATGTGGTTCAGGGGATAGTGGCGTTCCTCGGTGGTCTGGTCGACGAAGGCGGAGTGGCGCTGGGAAAAGGTTCCGCGGGTACAGTCCTGGCCTGACAGGCGGACCGCGAAGCCTTCGGTCTGCAAGGAGCCGAAGGCCAGCGCCTCGGCCGTGGCCCAGTCGAAGCCTTGACCTTTTGCAAACATTTCCCGCTTGGAGTCCAGCTGGCGGGCCACGGTCTTGTGCAAATCGAACCCTTCGGGCACGCGGGTGAGGGCGGCCCCGACCTCGGCCAGGGTTTCGGCCTTGATCCAGGTCTCGCCGCGCTGGTAGGTGTTCAGGTCCTTGGTGGCCAAGTTCTTCCAGCGGCCATCCAGCCAGTCGGCCTTGTTCGGCAGGAAGGATCTTCCGGCCTCGAACTCTTCGTTCAGGCGGGCCTGGAAGGCGGCCTTCATGTCCTCGATCTCGCCTTCGGGGATCAGCCCGTCGGCAACCAGGCGTTCGGTGTAAAGCTGCAGCGTGGTCTTCTGCTTGCGGATGCGGGCATACATCGCCGGGTTGGTGAACATCGGCTCGTCGCCTTCGTTGTGCCCGAAGCGGCGGTAGCAGAAGATGTCGATGACCACGTCCTTGTGGAACTTCTGGCGGAACTCGGTCGCGACGCGGGCGGCATGAACCACCGCCTCGGGGTCGTCGCCGTTGACGTGGAAGATCGGCGCCTCGACGATCAGGGCGATGTCGGTCGGATAGGGCGAGGTGCGGCTGAAGGCCGGAGCCGTGGTAAAGCCGATCTGGTTGTTGACGATGATGTGGATGCAGCCCCCGGTGCGGTGGCCCTTGATGCCGGAAAGCTGCAGGCATTCCGCCACCACGCCTTGCCCCGCAAAGGCCGCGTCGCCGTGCAAGAGGATCGGCAGGCTGGCGATCCGGTCGGCGGTGTCGTTCAGCTGATCCTGCTTGGCGCGGACCTTGCCAAGGACGACGGGGTTCACGGCTTCGAGGTGCGAGGGATTCGCGGTCAGCGACAGGTGGACCTTGTTGCCGTCGAACTCGCGGTCGGACGAGGCACCAAGGTGATACTTCACGTCGCCCGAGCCATCCACGTCTTCGGGCTTGTAGGACCCGCCCTGGAATTCGTGGAAGATCGCCCGGTAGGGTTTCTGCATGACGTTCGCCAGGATGTTGAGCCGCCCCCGGTGCGGCATGCCGATGATGACGTCCTTGACGCCCAACGCCCCGCCGCGCTTGATGATCTGCTCCATCGCGGGGATCACCGCCTCCCCGCCATCAAGGCCGAAGCCCTCCGCCTCTACGAGCTTGTTCAGGATCGCCTTGCGCCCTTCGCGGGTGAAGGCGATTTCCTTGCCGTAGCCTTCGATGCGTTCCTTCAGCCATGCGGCCTGTTCGGGGTCGGAGATGTGCATGTACTGCAGCGCAAACGTGCCGCAATAGGTGCGCCTGACGATGTCGATGATCTGCCGCATCGAGGCGTGGGTCAGGCCCAGCACGTTGTCGATGAAGATCGGCCGGTCCATGTCGGCCTCGGCAAAGCCGTAGGACGCGGGGTCAAGTTCGGGGTGCGAACCCTTCTCGGCCATGCCGAGGGGGTCAAGGTCGGCGGCAAGGTGGCCCCGGATGCGGTAGGCGCGGATGATCATCAGCGCGCGGATGGAATCGAGGACAGCCCGCTGGATCTGGTCCTGGCTGAGCGCGATGCCCGCCTCGGCGGCCTTGGCGGCGATCTTGTCACCTGCGGCCTTGCCCTCCCTGACCGGCGGGGCGGCCCATTCGCCGGTCAGGGCGGCGGTCAGGTCGTCGACCGGAACCGGCGGCCAGTCGGCACGTGCCCAGGACGGCCCCTGGGCCGCGCGCCGGGTGTCGCTTTCGCTGTCGCCGAGGGCGCGGAAGAACTCGGCCCAGCCGGGATCGACAGAATTCGGATCCTGCGCATGGCGGGCGGCCAGCTGATCGACGTAGTCGGCATTGGCCCCGTCCAGGAAGGACGAGGCGGCGAAGGCGGCGGTGGGGGACTGGTCGGTCATGTGTTGCCCTTTCGCATTGCAAGGCGGCCGCAAGTCGATCTCGTGGTCAGGCCCATGTCAGGACCTTTCGCTGGAGGTCCTGGTAGAATTCAAAAAGGCCCTGGTCGGGATGGTCGAAGATCGCCGGGGCGTGACGCAGCGCGAAGATGGTCCCGGCAACCTGGGGAAAGCGGAAGCGGCGTCCGGCTGCGTCCTTCAGCGTCTCGGCCAGGAGGCGGCGCCGGGCGAGCGCGAAGTAGCGCCGCCGATGGCGCGGCAAGTCGTCCGAGTGCTGGCGGATGAAGAAGGCAACGTTCAAAAGGAACAGCGCCGCGACCCGGTGCCGGTTCAGCCGGGAACCCGCGACCTCGTAATGGTGCAAGCGCGCGTCGTTGGTGTAGACCAGCATTCCGTGGCGCGAGAAACGGTACGAGGCATCCGTATCCTCGCAGGGGGAATAGGACAGAAGCCAGGGATCAAATGGTTCGGCCACGGCGACCCGGCGCCGTACGGTCAGCGCGTAGCCGATCATCGAGAAGACCGGAACCAGTGTTGGCTGTCCGATACGGGCGGTTTCCGCCTCGGTCGGAACGCCACGGCCCGAGTCGTACGGGACAAAGAGCCGGAGCGTGTCCATCATGAAGATCTCGCGCAGGATCCAGCGCATGACCGTGGTATGGCCCAGGCCCCAGCCGCGCTTTGCCCGGTCCAGCAGGGCCGACATCTTGCGTTCGATCCCCAGATCGGCAAGGGGCGAGACGGGATGATTGCCGCCGGTGACCCCGGCGATGGCCCCGGTGGTGTCCTTCTCGTAGATCCGCATGACCTTCTCGGCACAGTCGGGGTACATCAGCGTGTCGTCGTCGAGGCAGAACAGGATGTCGGCGCTGGCCGCCTGCGTTGTCCGGTTGCGCTGCACGGCGGTCGAGCGGATCTCGCAGGGCAGATAGACAAGCCTGACCGTGGGCTGGCTGGCGCAAAGGGAGGCAACCTTATCGCGGTTCGCCTCCCAATCGTCGCTGGCATCGACGATGATCACTTCGGACGGCAACCGGGTCTGCGCCAGGGTGCAGCCAAGCGATTTCAGCAGGATGTCGACGCGGTTCAGTGTCGGTGTGCACAGCGCCCAGGTCAGTCGCTGCCCGTCGCCGGATCCCGCCGAAGCGTTCCCCTCTGAGACCGTGCCAGGCAAGGCGTCAGGTGCAGCACTGCCATCGGGAAGCGTCATGCAGGCTACCGTCCCATGGCTTTCAGCACTGCCTCGCCCAGGCCTGCGGGGCTGTCGGCCACCACGATCCCGGCGCGTAGCATCGCCTCGATCTTCGACTCCGCGTCGCCCTTGCCGCCCGCGACGATGGCGCCAGCGTGGCCCATGCGGCGGCCGGGGGGGGCGGTGCGGCCGGCGATGAAGCCGGCGGTGGGCTTCCAGCGGCAGCGCTTCTTTTCATCGGCGAGGAACTGGGCGGCGTCTTCTTCGGCCGCGCCACCGATCTCGCCGATCATGATGATCGAGTGGGTCTCGGGGTCGGCGAGGAACATCTCCAGGACGTCGATATGTTCGGTGCCCTTGATCGGGTCGCCGCCGATGCCGACAGCGGTGGACTGGCCGAGGCCGACGTCGGTCGTCTGCTTCACGGCCTCATAGGTCAGGGTGCCGGAACGAGAGACGACGCCGACCGAGCCCTTTGAGAAGATCGAGCCCGGCATGATGCCGATCTTGCATTCGCCGGGGGTCAGGACGCCGGGGCAGTTCGGGCCGATCAGGCGGGACCTGGAATTGATGAGCGCGCGCTTGACCTTCATCATGTCGAGGACCGGGATGCCTTCGGTGATGCAGACGATCAGCGGGATCTCGGCGTCGATCGCCTCAAGGATCGAGTCGGCGGCGAAGGGCGGCGGGACATAGATCGCGGTGGCGTTCGCTTGCGTCTTGGCGACTGCGTCGTGGACGCTATCGAAGACGGGGAGGCCGAGGTGCTCGGTCCCGCCCTTGCCGGGGGTCACGCCGCCGACCATTTTCGTGCCATAGGCGATGGCCTGTTCGGAGTGGAACGTGCCCTGGGAGCCGGTGAAGCCCTGGCAGATGACGCGGGTGGATTTGTTGACGAGAACGGACATTCAGGCATCCCTCTTCAATGCTTTTGCTTGTTTCTCCGGTTGCGGACCATCTGTGCGGCATAACAGGCGGGCACAACCAAGATCAGAACGATGAAGCCGATGAACAGCGTCAAAGACAGAGCTAAAAACACGCCTTCTGCCGACGGATTTGTCCGAACAATTCTCAGAAAGATAAACCCGAGGAACCCGATGAAGCTGAGGATGACGCCGCGCACTGAACCGAGGACCACAGAAAGGATCAGTCCGCCCCCTATAATGGTCAGTGCTGCATAGGCTAAGGGGCCGGGCTGCGCATAGAACACCGCTCACCCCCGCACCGCTTTCACGATCTTCTCGGCCCCGTCCTTCAGGTCGTCCGCCGCGATGACGTTCAGGCCGCTCTTCCGGATGATGTCCTTGCCAAGCTCCACGTTCGTGCCTTCCAGCCGGACGACCAGCGGGACCTTCAGGCCGACTTCCTTCACCGCCGCAATCACGCCCTCGGCGATGATGTCGCAGCGCATGATGCCGCCGAAGATGTTGACGAGGATGCCTTTGACCTGCGGGTCAGAGGTGATGATCTTGAACGCCTCGGTCACCTTTTCCTTGGTGGCCCCACCGCCGACGTCAAGGAAGTTGGCGGGCTCTGCGCCGTAGAGCTTGATGATGTCCATCGTGGCCATGGCAAGCCCTGCGCCGTTGACCATGCAGCCGATCTCGCCATCAAGCGCGATGTAGTTCAGGTCGAACTTCGACGCGGCAAGCTCCTTGGGGTCTTCCTCGGATTCGTCGCGCAGGGCCGCGATCTCGGGGTGGCGGTAGATCGCATTGCCGTCGAAGCCCATCTTCGCGTCGAGAAGGCGGAGGCTGCCGTCCTTCAGCACGCAGAACGGGTTGATCTCCAGCATGTCCATGTCCTTGTCGAGGAACAGCCGGTACAGCGTCTTGACGATCCCGACGCAGGATTTGACCTGCCCGCCCGACAGCCCCAGCGCAAAGGCCACGCGGCGACCATGGAAATCCTGCAACCCCGTGGCCGGATCGATGGTGAAGGTGTGGATCTTCTCGGGCGTGTCGTGGGCCACGTCCTCGATCGACATGCCGCCTTCGGTCGAGGCGACGATAGAGATGCGGCTGGTCCCCCGGTCGATCAGGAAGGCGAGGTAGAACTCGCGGTCGATGTCGCTGCCGTCTTCGATGTAGATGCGGTTGACCTGTTTCCCCGCCGGTCCGGTCTGGATCGTCACCAAAGTACGGCCCAGCATCTGGCGGGCGAATTCGGCGGCTTCCCCGACGCTGCGGGCGAGGCGGACGCCGCCCTTGTCCCCGGCCTCGGGTTCCTTGAAGCGGCCCTTGCCGCGCCCCCCGGCGTGGATCTGCGACTTGACCACCCAGAGCGGGCCGTCAAGCTCTCCGGCAGCGGTCTTGGCGTCTTCGGCCTTGAGGACGACGCGACCGTCGCTGACCGGGATGCCGTAGCTGCGCAGAAGCTCTTTCGCCTGGTATTCATGGATGTTCATGGGGCGCCCCTTGCTGAAGGCCGGGAAGTGGTCAGCGGCGTTCTGCCATGGCTGCCCGGCCGTTCCAAACGACAAATGCTTGAAATGCGCAGGAAATGCCGGGAAAGCGACTGATGTGATCACGTGGCGGAAGGCTGTGATCACACGATTGAGGCGCGTGATCACATGGTGGCGGTAACGCCTGTCAAGGCCACGATTCGCCCGGCGCGAGGCCAGATTGACAAGGGCCGGGGGGCTTGCGAAGGCTGTGCCAGACGGAAACGGAGACCCCCATGCCGCGCCCAAGCGCCAATGACATCACCCAAGGCGCGTTGCCGAGGATCAGCCATGGGCGCGGGGTCTATCTCTGGGATACCACGGGGCGGCAGTACATCGACGGCTCGGGCGGGCCGGCGGTGTTTTCCATCGGGCATGGCGATCCACGGGTGAATGCGGCGGTGGCCGGGCAGATGGACCGGATCGCCTATGCCTACCGCTATCTTTTCACCACCGATCCCTTGGAGGAGATGAGCGCGATCCTCCGCAACGTCACCGGACTGCACGACATGGTCTATACGACCAGCGGGTCGGAGGCGGTGGAAAGTGCGGTGAAGATCGCGCTGCAGTACCACTTCGACCGGGGCGATCCGGGGCGGGTGAACTTCATCGGGCGCAGGCGGTCCTGGCATGGCAACACCCTGATGGCGACGGCGCTGTCGGGGTTTCAGGACCGGCAGCGGGCCTTTGCCGGGGCGCTGCCCGCCGTGGGCCGGGTCAGTGCCGCCAACGCCTATCGGCGGCCCGAGGGCGTGACACGCGAAGGGCTGGTGGCACATCTCGCGGCAGAGCTTGAGGCCGAGATTGTCCGCCTTGGGCCCGAGACGGTGGCCGCGTTCATCTTCGAGCCGGTGGTCGGTGCGGCGGGCGGGGCGTTGCCTGCTCCGGACGGCTACGCCAAAGCCATCGCCGGGGTCTGCCGCCGGCATGGCGTGCTGGTGATCTGCGACGAGGTGATGTGCGGGTCGGGCCGGACCGGGGTCTGGCGGGCCTCGGAAGAAGACGGGATCACCGCGGACATCATCACCGTGGCGAAGTCGCTGTCGGGGGGCTACCTGCCGCTGGGCGCTGCGGTCTACACGAAAGAAATCGCCGATGTGATGGCGGCAGGTCATGGCGGGCCGCTGACGGGGCACACCTACACCGGACATACGGCCTGCCTTGCGGCGGGCGTGGCGGTGCAGAAGATCGTCAAGGAAGAGGGACTGCTGGCCCGAATCCGCGACAGGGGTCCGCGCTGGCAGGCCGAGCTGCGCGCGCGGATGGCGCATCTGCCAGAGGTCGGCGACATCCGGGGCCGGGGGTATTTCATCGGCGTGGAAGTGGTGGCGGACCCCGAGACGAAGGCCCCCTTCGATGCTGCGCTTGGCGTGAATGGGCGCATCCGGGCCGAAGGGTTGCGGCAGGGCCTGATCTGCTACCCCTCGGGCGGTCATGTCGATGGAGCGGCGGGCGATACGGTGATCCTCGCCCCGCCGTTCAACGCGTCGGATGCCGAGCTGGACGAGATCGCCGACAAGCTGGCCCTGACGCTGGAAACCGTTCTGGCGGGATTGGGCTAAGCGCCGGACTTTTCGAAAAGTCCGGAT
>JBIJDO010000443.1:0-2667 GCA_044344105.1 Tabrizicola sp. | reverse complement strand
GGCCTCCACCTGCCCACGCGTGGGCACCCCTCACCAATGCGGCGGGCGGACGTTCGCCTCCGGGTAAGCGTCCGGTCTGACAGCTATCCGTTCCAGCGCCATGGGAGCAGGTCGTCGACCTTTGTAATCTTGTAGTCTGGGATGCGGGCGATGGTGTCGGCCAGCCATGCCAGAGGATCGACGGTGTTGATCTTGGCTGTTTCGATCAGCCTGTAGGCAATGGCAGCCGCCTTTCCGCCTGCCTCGGAGCCGACGAACAGGTAGTTCTTTCGTCCGAGGGCGATGGCGCGCATGCCGCGTTCGGCCGCGTTGTTATCCAACTCGAGGATGCCGTGGTCGAGATACGGGCGCAGGCGTTCCATCCTCGTCAGCGCGTATCGGATTGCTCCTGCCAGCGGGGATTTGCCCGAGATCGTAGTGAGTTGCATCGCCAGCCATCTTTCCAGATCGTCGAAGACCGGGGCAGCATGGGCGCGTCGCAGTTCAGCTCGGCGATCTGGCGGAGAACCGCGGGCCTCCTTCTCGACGGCATAGAGTTGGGCGATCCGGCCGATGGCCTCTTCAGCAATCGGGGAGCCCTGCGACCGGTGGATGTCAACGAACTTGCGCCGGACGTGGGCCATGCAGGCGACCTCGCGGATGGCGCCCGAGCGGTAGAGGTCTTCGAACCCGGCATAGCCGTCGGCATGCATCCAGCCGCGAAAGCGGGCGAGATGGTCTTTGGGGTGCTGGCCTTTGCGGTCGCCGGAGAACCGATACCAGGCCGCGGGCGGGGCGGTGCCGCCCCAGGGCCGTTCATCGCGGGCATATGTCCAGAGTCTGGCGGTCTGGGTCTTGCCGGTGCCGGGAGCCAGCATGCTGACCGGCGTGTCGTCTGCGAAGATCGCCTCGGCCGAGAGGACATGGCGGCCGATGGCATCTGCGATCGGTTCCAGCAGGGCCATGGATTTGCCGACCCAGTCGGCCAGCGTGGAGCGATCCAGGTCGAGACCTTCGCGCTCGAAGATCTGGCTCTGACGATAGAGCGGAAGGTGGTCAGCATATTTGCTGACCAAGACATGGGCGAGAAGGCCCGGCCCCGGGCGACCGCGCTCGATCAGGCGCGAGGGCAGCGGGGACTGAACGAAGCGTTCACAGCACGAGCAGGTCAGCCGAGGGCGAACGATCCGGTTTACGATGAAGCGCCCGGGGACGTATTCCAGCTCTTCCGTCACATCCTCCCCGATCCTGCGCAGGCGCCCGCCGCAATCGGCACAGGCATCGGCGCCCGGGGTCAGTTCCACCTCTGTTCGGGGGATGTGGTCCGGGATCGGGCGGCGCCTTGGTTTTCCCTTCTCCTCGATGTCCGGCAACTTCATCCGTGCCGTCATCGCGGCCGCGGCGATCTCGCTGGTCTCAAGCGCCAGTTGCAACTGCTCGGCGGTCTCGGACGACGCCCCGAACCGGTGCGCCCTGTGCCCAGCAAGCTGGTGCCGGAGCTTCTCGATCAGGATCGCCTGCGCCTTGACCTCGGCCAGAAGCCGCGCGGTGAAGCTGCGCAGCTCCTCGGGGTCTTCCGGCAAGGTCAGGGTCTGATCCAGCATGAAGGAAGTTTATCCCACTGTAATCGTTATGGGAATCCTTCTCATGCAGGACACGCAGATTATCCCGCTGCCAAGGGCCGCCATGTCCTCTGCGGTGCCCGCCAGTCAATACCTTCCAGCAGCATCGACAGTTGTGCAGGCGTCAGCGCCACCTTCCCCTCCTTTGCCGAGGGCCAGACGAACCGCCCCTTCTCCAGCCGTTTCATGAACATGCATGCGCCCTGCTTGCGCCATGGCCGCTCGAACCAGTGGCGCGACCATGGCTCACCCACCAGATGACCTTCACAAGGTCACCCCGGCGACCACGGAAGACGAACAGATGCCCGGCGAACGGGTCCTGCTGCAGCACGCCCTCGGCTTGTGCCGCGAGCGCCGCAAAACCCTTGCGCATGTCGGTCACCCCGGCCGCCAGCCAGACCCGCGTGTTCGCCGGAACCGGGATCACGCCGAGAGCCCCCGGATCAGCCGCGCCAGCGCCTCGGGGTTAAACCCGCCGCTGATCCGCATCCGGTGACCCCCGGCCAGCTCGATCTCGATGTGGCCGTCGGGAGCAGGCACCGCCATTGCCGCTGCCCTCTTCGCAACGATCTCTACCGGCAGAAAGCACGCCTCCTCTGCTGGGGGCGCAACCAAGGCGGGGTCCGGCGCATAACGGGGATCGCGCAGCCACTTGAAGATCAGGTTCGCGTTCACCGCATAGCGAAGCGCAACCCGAGCCACGGAAACGCCCGGCGCCGTCGTCTGCAGGCAGATCGACCGCTTCTCTTCATCCGTCCAAAGCCGCCTCGTCCGCCGCACCACGCCCGCACCTTGGTGTCCACTATCCTTGGTGGACACTATCCCGCACCAGCATCATGCGGCAGAGCGGTCAGGCCGGACGCTTACGCCTCCGGGGAGTCTCCCCCCAAAGCCTCCTCCTCCGCCGCCCGCTCCATCAAGAGCCGCACCCGCCGCTCCAGCCCCGCGCCGATTTCAACGACGGGTCAAACGAAGGCTCGTGCTTCTTCGAGGTGAACCAGTCGCGCGGCACCCGCTGGAACACCACACGCGGGTTTCTGCGCCCCGCGTTGCGCCGTAACGCGTT
>JBIJDO010000442.1:0-2670 GCA_044344105.1 Tabrizicola sp. | reverse complement strand
AGGGCAACATCGGCCTGATGAAGGCCGTCGACAAGTTCGAATACCGTCGCGGCTACAAGTTCAGTACCTACGCCACCTGGTGGATCCGCCAGGCGATCACCCGGTCGATCGCCGACCAGGCCCGCACGATCCGCATCCCGGTCCACATGATCGAGACGATCAACAAGCTGGTGCGCACCGGCCGCCAGATGCTGCACGAAATCGGCCGCGAACCGACGCCCGAAGAGCTGGCCGAGAAACTGCAGATGCCGCTGGAGAAGGTCCGCAAGGTGATGAAGATCGCCAAGGAACCGATCTCGCTTGAGACGCCCATCGGCGACGAGGAGGACAGCCAGCTTGGCGACTTCATCGAAGACAAGAACGCGATCCTGCCTTTGGATTCAGCGATTCAGGAGAACCTGAAGGAAACCACCACCCGCGTGCTGGCCTCGCTCACCCCCCGCGAGGAACGGGTCCTGCGCATGCGCTTCGGCATCGGGATGAACACCGACCACACGCTGGAAGAGGTCGGCCAGCAGTTCAGCGTCACCCGCGAACGCATCCGCCAGATCGAGGCGAAAGCCTTGCGCAAGCTGAAGCACCCGAGCCGGTCACGGAAGCTGCGGAGTTTCCTGGATCAGTGACGTGCGAGCAACTTTCACACATAGTCCGTGCATTCTACCGTATCTCGTCGTCGGAAACACGAGAGGCATTTTTTTGCCTTGCTTATTGGAGCTTCTACTCGGCTGGCGCTAACCTTGCACCCACTGTCGAGGGGAAATTTCTCTGCCATCCATTTGTCAGTGTTTCAATCCGAAGAAATGTTGCTTCGTCCGCTCGACAAAGGCGCGGACACTGTCGATGCCATTGGCCTCGCACTGCAGAAGATACTCCGCCACCCGGTCCTTTGTGGCCAGCGCATGCGCGACATCAGCTTCGCCGTAAGCCACGCCGTAGCGCCCAAGCGGATAGTTCGCCACATACTCCGCGCGGTCGGCGAAAAGCCCCGGCACGACGATGCTGGTACAACCGCAGACCGCCGCGAACTGCGCGTAGCTCGACAGCTCGTCATAGCAGTAGAATGTCTCGCACTCGTTGAAGACGCGGACCACCGCCTCGTGCGACATGTCATCGATCAGCACCGACCCGTCCAGATCGTGGACCATCGGCTTTCCCGACCCCTTGCGGATCAGATAGCAGGACCCTTTCCTGGGCCCGAAGTTGGTCTGCCGGTACATCGGGTTCATCTTGAACAGGAACAGCGGCCGCGCCGTGCCCTTCGTCAGTTTCGGCTCGTCGCAGCGAGGATCATAGGTGAAGAAAAGGTCGCGCGGCCCGGCCTTGACCTCGATGTTGAACAGCGACGGCCGGTTCAGGAGCCACCACGCCACATTCCGCGCCCGAAGCGCATTGCGCTGCGCGATTTCGGGGTAGATCACAACGTCGCCACGCCGCGCGAACCAGGCTCGGCTGACCGGAACGGGCGATCCGGGTTCGCGTTCGTATGGCGGCGGAAAGAGCCGAAATCGGACCTGCAGGCGCAGCCCTTGCCCCGGAAAGATCTGCATTGGAAAGATCACCACCTGCTCGCCCATCTCGTGCAGGATACGGGCCAACTGATGCATCACCAGCACGCCGCCACTGGTCGTCGAGTACGGCGGTGCATGAACAACGTAGCGCGGGGTTGCCATCAAACCGGCCCCAACCCCGTCACACATCCGGCGTTACAGGCCCGCAAAGCACTATCCCGCCGACTGCGGTTGATCATCACCCTTGACGCCTGCATCCGCTCAAATCCCCATACCGCGCGGTCAGTGAAGCACCGCCCTCAGGCCCGGCACGCCTCTCGCTGCCAATGGCCACCGCGTGGAAAGCGGCCAACACGCCCATGATCATTTTCCGCGCCCGCGCCGCATTGTCAACGGGAACCGCCGACCTGCCCCGCCCGGACTTTCCTGCAGGATGCGTCACAAGACCGCTTGGCCCTTCCGCGCCGAAGGTCCACGCCTACACCCGCATCTGCCCCCACCCCCTCCCGCCGGCGGTGGAACCACCGCTTCCCAGACCTCGCCCATCGCCAGAATGCAGGACATGCCGTTGGCATAGCTCTGGACCAGCGTCCAGTCGCCCGACTGCCGGGACCAGACTTCCAGCACCACCTCCTGGTCGCGCAGGCCCGATCCGGCCAGGTCCGCCCCCTTCAGCCGCTGCAGCATCTCGGCACGGGGCAGGCAGATGACCTCGGCAATCGGGCTTTGCGCCATCACCGGGGTCGCGATCAGGATCGGAAGGACGAGTCGCCACTGCATGCACGGAATCGTAACACGATCATGACGCCTTGCACGCGCCTTTTCACCGGGCCGCGTCCCGGGCCTCGACGAAGGGCCAGACCGGATAGGTCAGGCCTGCCGCCTCCAGGATCCCCCGCAGGCGCAGCGCCTCTGCCCGCATCGGGCCGGACCGGACCGCAAGCTCGGTGCTCACCACACCGCCCGCGTTGAAGTCGGCAAAGTCCCGGTCCAGCTTCTCGCGCCGCGCATCATGGAACTGCGTGTTCGCATCGCCGCTCGCCCGCTTTTCGGCATATTCCTCCATCGACTTGATTACATAGTGATGCAGCGCCGCGACATCTGTATCGGGCGACTGTACGGCAATTCGCCGCCGAAAGCGGAAATCCTGTCCCGACGGGTT
>JBIJDO010000028.1:0-14171 GCA_044344105.1 Tabrizicola sp. | reverse complement strand
TCGGGTGCCGGGTCGTCGGTCGATCCCTCAAGCAGCGCGCCCGGCGCTGCGGGAGACCCGTCGGTACTACTGCCCATCGGTCCTTTGTCCAGAAAACACCCGTCCAGCGGGCGCGAAGATCAATATGGGTCAGAAACCCCGAGGCTGGCAAGTATCCGCGTTTCCAGCCCCTCCATCAAGGCGGCATCCCGGTCGT
Organism: Tabrizicola sp.; assembly: GCA_044344105.1. Taxonomy (GTDB): domain Bacteria; phylum Pseudomonadota; class Alphaproteobacteria; order Rhodobacterales; family Rhodobacteraceae; genus Tabrizicola. Next base: position 13,975 of record JBIJDO010000028.1, on the reverse strand, counting down.
CGCTGTGATCATAGCCCAGCAAATGTAACACCCCGTGCACGATCAGATGGGCGACATGATCCGACATCGCCTTGCCCTGCCCCGCAGCCTCGCGCTGGCAGGTGTCAAAGGCAAGGGCGATGTCACCAAGGAATTCGGGATCGTCCCGGGCCCCCGGTGCCGGCCGGTCGGGCGCGGTGCCGGGCATCCTGGCGCTTCGCTCTTCGGAGGGCCAGCTCAGGACATTGGTCGGTTGCGGCTTGCCGCGGAAATCGGCGTTCAGACCGGCGATTCTGCCGTCATCGCAGCCCATCAGCCCGATCTGGAACCCTTCGACCGGCAGACCCGCGCCCGCGAGTGCCGCCCGCGCCGCACGTTCGGCAAGCGGGGCCAGCCCGAACGCCTCCCACCGCGCGTCCTCGATCACTGTCTCGACCAGATCCATGCTGCGGCCATAGCGCCGGCGTCAGGGCAGAGCAAGCCGAGGCCGCGCTTTCATGCTGGTCCAAGTATCCTCGGGGGGTTTGGGGGCAGAATGCCCCCATCAGCCGAGGAGGAGGGCGCAAGCCCCGACGACGAGACAAGAAACTCGCGCGTCAGCGCTCCGCCTGAAAACCGCCCCTAGCCGCGTGCTTCGTCCGCCTCATAGGCCTCGATGATCCGGCCGACCAGCGGATGGCGCACCACATCCTTCGAGGTGAAATAGTTGAAGCTGACCCCCCGCACCCCTTGCAGGATCCGCTCCGCCTCGGCCAGACCCGAGGCGGTGCCGCGCGGCAGGTCGACCTGCGTGCGGTCGCCGGTGATGACCATGCGGCTGCCTTCGCCAAGCCGGGTCAGGAACATCTTCATCTGCATCTGCGTCGCGTTCTGCGCCTCGTCCAGCACGATGAAGGCGTTCGACAGCGTGCGACCCCGCATGAAGGCCAGGGGCGCGATCTCGATCCGCTTTTCCTGGATCAGCTTTTCCACCTGTTTCGACGGCAGGAAATCGTTCAGCGCGTCGTACAGGGGCTGCATGTAGGGATCGACCTTCTCCTTCATGTCGCCCGGCAGGAAGCCAAGCCGCTCTCCCGCCTCGACCGCGGGACGGCTGAGGATGATCTTCTCGACCGCTCCCGAGATGAACATCGTGACGCCGACCGCGACCGCAAGATAGGTCTTGCCGGTGCCCGCCGGACCGATGCCGAAGCCAAGCTCGTTCTGGAAGAGGTTCGCCACATAGGCCTTCTGCGCCTCGGTCCGGGGTTCGATCGGCTTCTTGCGGGTCCGCAGCTCGACCCCGGTCGAGAAGAGCTCGATCTGTTCGCCTTCGGCTTCGCCTCCAGGCCTGGAGGACACCGGACGGCCCATCCGCATCGCGCCGTCGATGTCGCCTGCCGCCACGCCGCGCCCGGATTCGAGCCGCGCGTAAAGCGAGCGCAGCACCGCGCCCGCCTGCTCCCGCGCCGTCTTGTCGCCGATCACCGCCAGCCGGTTGCCGCGCCGCAGGACATGGACCCCCATCTGGTGCTCGATCTGCGCGAGATTGCGGTCAAATTCGCCGCAAAGGTCGATCAGCAGGCGATTGTCAGGAAATTCGAGGACGGTTTCCACGATATCTTCAGAGGACGGGGGGGTCAGCGCGCTGATGCCCAAAGGGCGCTCCTTTTTTCAGGACCATGGCGCGAGTCTGCAACCCGATACGTCATCTGGCAAGCGAAACCCGTACCTGACACCAAGTGTTGTACGAAATCATGCCGTTTTCGTGACATCGCGCAGACCCTTGCCCAAGACAAAGGCCCCGGAGGTCATCCGGGGCCTTTGTCGTGGATCAATCCGTCCGGCCTCAGGTTCTGGGCTGCTGCGACGCGGGACCCGACACCCGATCCGGACCGGGCGCGCTGTCGGTCTCGTAGGGGCCGAGCACCGTTCCGGGCGGGTACTTGCCGTCGCAGACCGGCAGGCCTGTCTTCGGGTCGAAACGGGGGCTGGAATAGCCTTCGACGCCATCGTCGATGATCCAGACCTGACAGCCGTCCGGGTCATAGGCGATGGCAGCCTGGCCGTCGACCAGGGCGGCGTCATCCTCGCCATAGTCCTCGGCGGTGGCGATCACCGAATCCGGGCCGGAATAGGGTTGGGTGCCCTCGAAGATTTCATAGAAGGCCCGGCCGCATCCCGAGACCGACACGGCCAGCGTCAGCACGAATCCGACCCGCGCAAGCCGCTGCATGCTGCCGACCCAGCCGTGTCCGGACTGTTCTCCCAGGATCATCGCGGTCAGCCTTTCCTGCAGAGAACTTCGACACGGCGGTTCTTGGCCATGCCTTTCGCGGTTCCGTTCGACGCGACCGGCTGGCTTTCGCCATAGCCTGTCTCGCTTTCGACCACCGCGCCGACCGACCGCGCCACGTCGGCGACGGCGCGGGCGCGGGCTTCGGACAGACCCTGGTTGTAGGCCTCCGAGCCGCGGCTGTCGGTGTGGCCCGCGACGGAGTATGAGAAGGCCCCGGTCTGCCGGAAATAGGCTTCCAGCTTCGATCGTCCGGTCGCCGTCAGCGTGGCGCTGGCGGTGGCAAAATAGGCGTCGGTGCTCTGGGAGAGGCAGGCCACCTGTTTCAGGCATACCGGCTTGCCGGTCTTCGGGTCACGGCGCGGCACCATGTAGCCTTCGGTCCCGCCATCGGCCCACCAGTGCTGACAGCCGTCGCCGTCGATCCATACGCCCCATTCGATCTTGCCCGAGACGGCGGGTTCTTGCGCCATCGCGATCTGGCCGATGACCAGGCACACACCGGTCACGGCCTGAAAGAGGCCACGCCGCAGCATGCTCCCATAGTGCTTCACTGTCGCCACTCCTTGATCGTGACCCTGCGGGACCGGTCCCGTTCTTTGCCGCACTAAAGCAGATCGAATGCGGCGGAGAGAAGGTGTTGATCCGCCTCTCGCGCAGATTTCCTGGCAATGCGCGCCATCTGCACCCGGTTTTCGACCAATCTGCAACAGTGCGGAAGGCTCAGCGTCCCGGCGCGACCGGCACCGCGGCAAGCGAGTTGGATGAGGACGCGGTCACCCTTACCCGCACTAGTTGTCCGATTCTGCCGTCGGGGTCCTCGACATGTACCGCATGAAGATGGTCCGACTTGCCCACCATCTGACCCGTCAGGCGCCCCAGCTTTTCGTAGAGCACCGTCACCTCGCGCCCCACCATCGCCTCCTGTGCGGCGCGTTGCTGGGCGGTGATCAGCGCCTGCAGCTCGTGCAGCCGCGTATGGGCGATCTCGTCTGCGACCGGTGGCTTTTCGGCTGCCGGAGTGCCAGGCCGGGCCGAATAGCGGAAGCTGAAGGCCTGACCGAAGCCCACGGCGCGGATGAGATCCAGCGTGGCCTGAAAGTCGGCACCGGTCTCGCCGGGGAACCCGACGATGAAATCCGACGACAGAAGGATGTCGGGGCGCGCGGCACGGATGCGTTCGACCAGCCGCAGATAGGCCTCTGCCGTGTGCTTGCGGTTCATCGCCTTCAGGATGCGGTCCGACCCCGACTGTACCGGCAGATGCAGGTAGGGCATCAACGCGGGCAGGTCGCCATGCGCCGCGACGAGGTCGTCGTCCATGTCGCTTGGATGACTGGTGGTGTAGCGCAGCCGCGCCAGCCCTTCGATCGCTGCCATCTCGCGCAAAAGCCGGGACAGGCCCCAGCGGCCGTCGGGGCCTTCGCCATGATAGGCGTTGACGTTCTGGCCAAGGAGCGTGATCTCGCGCACGCCCTGCGCCACCAGCCCCCGCGCCTCGTCCAGCAGGCGCGCGACCGGGCGGCTGACCTCGGCCCCGCGGGTGTAGGGCACGACGCAGAAGGCGCAGAACTTGTCGCAGCCCTCCTGCACGGTCAGGAACGCCGACGGCCCGCGCGTCGCCTTGCGCTCGGGCAGCAGGGTGAACTTGTCCTCGACCGGGAAGGCGGTGTCGACCTGCCGGCCCCCGGCGCGGACCATCTGGGGCAGGCGGTGATAGGCCTGCGGTCCGACGACAAGATCGACGACCGGCGACCGGCGCAGGATTTCCTCGCCCTCGGCCTGTGCCACGCAACCCGCGACGCCGACTTTCAGCCCGGGCCTTGCCGCCTTCAGCGCGCGCAGGCGGCCGAGATCGGAATAAAGCTTCTCGGACGCCTTCTCGCGGATGTGGCAGGTGTTCAGAAGCACCATGTCCGCGTCTTCGACCGTCTCGGTCGTGACATAGCCCTCGGCCCCCAAAGCCTCGGCCATGCGCTCGCTGTCGTAGACATTCATCTGGCAGCCGTAGGTCTTGACGAACAGCTTCTTCGCATCGGTCATGGGCGCCGCTCTCCGGATTGCGCGGCTTCTAGCGCACCTTTGGCCGGGATCGCAACCGTCCGGACCCGCAGGCCCCGTGTCAGATGGCTTGCATCGTCACGCCGGATCGCCGAATCTCGCGCCGACCCGACCGGACCTGTCATGCCGCATCCCAGCCTTTCCGACCTTCTCGACCGCAAACAGGCCGATCTGCGCAAGGGGCCCCTCGCGCTGGTGCTGGCGGAGGATGACGTCGAACTGGACTCGACGCTCGCCCATCTTCTGACCTCCGGGTTCCGGGATGTCGTGCTGCTTGCGCCCGAGGGCGTGCAGGTCCGTCCAGACCATGGCGCGCGGGTCCATGTCGTGGCCCATGACGTGCATGCCGAAGGCGCGCTGGTCGCGGCGGTCAACCAGGCGATCGCCCGGCTGCCGGGGACCTGGCTGCACTACTGCCACAACGCCGAGTACCTGTTCTTCCCGTTCCGCGAGACGCGCCGGGTCCGCGAACTGCTGACCTTCCACGCCGAGGAACGCCGCGAGGCGATGCTGACCTTTGTCATCGACCTATACGCGGGCGATCTGGAAGCCAGCGGCAATGCCGTGTCGCTGCAGGACGCCTGGCTCGACCGGTCCGGCTACTATGCGCTGGCCCGCAAGGACCCCGGTCGCGACTGGCAGCCGAAGGAGCGGCAATTCGACTTCTATGGCGGCTTGCGCTGGCGGTTCGAGGAGCACATCCCCTTTGCCCGCCGCAGGATCGACCGGGTCTCGCTGTTCCGGGCGAAACCGGGGCTGAAGCTTCTGCCCGACTTCACGCTGTCGGACGAAGAGATGAACACCTTCACCTGCCGCTGGCACCACAGCCTGACCGCCGCCGTCTGTTCGTTCCGCACCGCCAAGGCCCTGCGCACCAACCCCGGCTCGCGGCATGCGATCGGGACGTTCCGCTGGCCGAACTCTGTCCGGTTCGACTGGCACAGCCAGCAGCTGATGGACTTTGGCCTGATGGAGCCCGGCCAGTGGTTCTGACCCCGATCACGGGAGCGTGAAGCCGAGGGGCGAAACTTCCCACCCGGATGCCCCGTTCCTTGGCATGTGACAGTCGGGCTGTCCGGCTGGACCGATCAGGGAGATCATCATGTCGCTTCGCCTATTCGTCGGTGCCATTGCGCTGACCGGACTTGCCCAAGCTGCCTTTGCCGCGAACCCCGATGTGGGGGGTGCCCCGATGTTCGAGACGAAGAACATCGTCGAGAATGCGGTGAATTCCGCCGATCACACCACGCTCGTCGCCGCCGTCAAGGCCGCCGGTCTGGTCGATGCGCTGATGGGCCCCGGCCCCTTCACCGTCTTCGCCCCGGTGAACGATGCCTTTGCCGCCCTGCCCGCCGGCACGGTGGACACCCTTCTGCAGCCGGAAAACAAGGACATGCTGACCAAGGTCCTGACCGCGCATGTCGTGCCGGGCGACCTGAAGCTGGCGGACCTGCGCAACATGGTCGGTGCCGACGGCTACGCCAACCTCAAGACCCTGTCCGGCGACGCGCTGTCGGTGAAGTTCAAGGGCGACAAGGCGATGATCTACTCGGAATCGCGCAACATCGGCACGATCACCATCGGCGATGTCGACCAGTCGAACGGCGTGATCCACGTCATCGACGCGGTGATGGTTCCGAAGTAAGCCTGACCTGGCGAGTGCGGGCGGGGGCAACCCCGCCCTGTTTCACGCGCCGCCCTGCGGAACGGGGCGAAGCCGGATCACCACATCGACCCGCGACACCGCCATGCCGGGAGGCACCTGCGGCAGGCAGGCGATTTCCAGCTCTTCGGCCGGAGCGTCGGTCAGCGTATGGCTGTCTTCCCAGTAGAAATGCGGATGGTCGTCGGTGCGGGTATCGAAATAGCTTTTCGACCCGTCCACCACGACCTCGTTCATCAGGCCCGCATCGCAGAAGGCGCGCAAGGTGTTGTAGACCGTCGCAAGACTGACCCTGTCGCCCGCCGCAGCGGACAGGGCGTAAAGGCTTTCCGCCGTCACATGCCGGTTCAGTCCGTCGCCGACCAGAAGCTCCGCCAGCGCAAGCCGCTGTCGGGTGGGACGCAAGCCCCCCGCCTTCAGCCAATCCGCGCTGCGTTCGGTGCCGGTCAAGCGCCCGCCTCTCACGTTGCCTCTGCCCGATATAGGGCCGCAAACCCGACAGTTTCAATGCGGAATCGCTCCGTTCAGCGGGAAATCCCCGCAAAACCGCGCGCCAGACCGCGCCAGGCGACGATTGTCAGGACCAGCGCCCCGCCGGACGCCACCCAGAACGGCAGGGTCAGCGCCGTCTCCCGAAGCAGGGGTCCCTCGCCCAGCCGAACGACAAGGCCCGAGAGGACCAGACCGACCGGCGTCATCCCCCAGGCCAGAAGCCGGTACAGGCTGTTGACCCGACCGAGCAGCGCGTCCGGGATCATGCGCTGCCGGGTACTGACCGACACGATGTTCCAGGTCAGGCCGGTGAACTCGAACACCGCGAAGACAAGCGCCAGCGTCCACGGCCCCGGTGCCACGGCCATCGCCGCGAAGGCGGGGGCCGAGGCGGCAAGCATCCACTGCGTGGTGCGCGCGGGACCAAGGGCCCGGACAATCCGCTCGCCTGCCAGACTGCCCAGGACCCCTCCGACCGCGCCCCCGGCCAGGACCAGCCCGTAGGTCTGGGGTCCGAAGCCAAGGTTTTCCTGCGCATGCAGCACCAGGGCGATCATGATCATCTGGTGGAACAGGTTCCAGAATCCCGTTGTCCAGGCCAGTGTCCGCAAAAGCGGCGCAGCGCGCAGGAACCGGAAACCCTCGGCAAGTTCGCCCCGCCAGTTGCGCGGGCCGGTCTGCAGAGGCCGAAACTGCCCCGCGATCCCCAGAACCATAAGCGCCGCCGCCCCGTAAGCCGCCGCGTTCAGCGCAAAGGGCAATGGCAAGGCGGCCGCAATCAGGAAAGCACCGAGGACTGGGCCGATCAGCGCGTTGGCGACCAGTTCCACGCTCCACAGCCGGCCATTCGCCCGCTCCAGAGCGGCATGCGGCACCAGGGATGGCAGCATCGTTTGCGCCGCGTTGTCACGAAAGACCTCTGCCGTGCCCACGGCCAGCGCGGCCCCGCCGATCAATGCGAAAAGCCAGGGGGCCGAAACACCTTCTGCCGGGGCCGGGGACAAGGGCAGCGCAAACCAAACTGCAAGCGCTGCCACTGCAAAGGCCGCGCCGCGCGCGATGTCCATCCACAGGATCAGCCGCCGCCGGTCCGCACGATCCGTCACGATACCCGCAGGCAGTGCAAAAAGGAACCACGGCAACCGCAGCGCCACCGGAACCAGCGCCACCAGCAGGGCATCGCGGGTCAGAAGCGACGCGATCCACGCCCAGGCCACCACGGCGACCCCGTCGGCAAGGTTTGTCATCCCGCTTGCGGTGATGAACCGCTGCAATGGCGTCATGGTCGCCTCCCTGGCCCGAGGCCGCCATGCTTGCCACCCTTTGCCGCCGGATGCTAGGGAGGATCAAACGCTTAGCAGGGGACCACGGGGAATGGCGTCTTATCCATCAAGCTTCGACAAGGAAGCGCTGCTGGCCTGTTCCAGGGGCGAGCTTTTCGGCCCCGGCAACGCCCAGCTTCCCGCCCCGCCGATGCTGATGATGGACCGGATCACCGACATTTCCGAAGATCGCGGTGAACACGGCAAGGGCCATGTCGTGGCCGAGTTCGACATCACCCCGGACCTCTGGTTCTTCGAATGCCACTTCCCCGGCAACCCGATCATGCCGGGCTGCCTGGGCCTTGACGGGCTCTGGCAGCTGACCGGCTTCAATCTCGGCTGGCGCGGCTGGCAGGGCCGCGGCTACGCGCTTGGCGTGGGCGAGGTCAAGCTGACCGGCATGGTGCGGCCCGACCGCAGGAAGCTGACGTATTTCGTCGATTTCACCAAGGCCCTGCAGACCCGCCGCCTGACCATGGGCGTGGCGGATGGCCGGGTTGAGGCGGATGGCGAAGTGATCTACCTGGTGAAGGACATGAAGGTGGCCCTCAGCGAGGCGTGAGGCCCCCCGCCGCGAAAGCCCGCTCCGGCGGACCGGCGGAAAGCCCAACCGCCTTGCCCCCACCCCCCCACGGCCCTAAACAGTCCTTGCGTCACCGAAGGAGGGCCCCATGCGCCGCGTCGTCATCACCGGGATCGGCATCGTATCCTCCATCGGCAACAGCGCCGACGAGGTCGAGGCAAGCCTTCGTGCCGGCAAGTCGGGCATCGTCTTCGCTCCCGACTATGCCGAACACGGCTTCCGCTGCCGGGTGCATGGCCAGCCGAACATCGTGCTGGAAGACCATATCGACAAGCGCGACCTTCGGTTCATGGGGGACGGGGCGGCCTATACCTTCATCGCGATGGACCAGGCGGTGAAGGACTCGGGCCTGTCACCCGAGGACGTTTCCAACGACCGCACCGGGATCATCGTCGGCTCCGGCGGGCCGTCGACCAAGGCCTTCTTCAAGGCCCACAACATCGTCCGCGAAACCGGCAGCCCCAAGCGGATCGGTCCGTTCAGCGTGACCAAGGGGATGTCCTCGACCGTCTCGGCCTGCCTCGCGACACCGTTCAAGATCAAGGGCGTCAACTATTCGATCACTTCGGCCTGCTCGACCTCGGCGCACTGCATCGGCAACGGCACGGAACTCATCCAGATGGGCAAGCAGGACATCGTTTTTGCCGGCGGTGGCGAGGAGCTGGACTGGACGCTCTCCTGCCTCTTCGACGCGATGGGGGCGATGTCGTCGAAATACAACGACACCCCCGACCGCGCCTCGCGCACCTATGACGCCAACCGCGACGGCTTTGTCATCGCGGGCGGCGGCGGGATCGTCGTGCTGGAGGAACTGGAGCACGCCCTGGCGCGCGGCGCGAAGATCTATGCCGAGGTCACCGGCTATGGGGCCACCTCGGACGGACATGACATGGTCGCGCCCAGCGGTGAAGGCGGGGAACGGGCGATGCGGCTGGCATTGGCGACCCTGCCGAAGGACCGGAAGATCGACTACATCAACAGCCACGGCACCTCGACAATGGTCGGCGACGTGACCGAGGTCGAAGCGATCCGCCGCGTCTTCGGGCGCGGCACCACGCCGCCCATCGCGTCCACGAAATCGCTGACCGGCCACTGCCTGGGGGGTGCCGGCGTGTGGGAGGCGATCTATTCGCTCATCATGCTGAACGGTGGCTTCATCGCGGCCTCGGCCAATGTCGAAACCCTCGACCCCGCGCTGGAGGCGTCCGAGATCGTGACCAAGATGCGCGACAAGGTCCAGTTGGACAGCGTCCTGTCCAACTCCTTCGGCTTCGGCGGCACCAACGCGACGCTCGTCATGTCGAAATACAAAGGCTAGGAGTCCGCGAATGGCCGACCTGATGAAAGGCAAGCGCGGGCTTGTCATGGGCGTGGCGAACGAACGCTCCATCGCCTGGGGCATTGCCGCTGCGCTGGCCGCCGAAGGGGCAGATCTGGCCTTCTCCTACCAGGGCGAGGCCTTCGGCAAGCGCGTCGAACCCCTGGCCGCCAGCGTCGGGTCTGACTTTCTGGTCGATGTCGATGTCACCGACGACGCCAGCCTCGATGCCTGTTTCGGCGCGTTGAAGGCCCGTTGGGGCCGGATGGATTTCCTGATCCATGCCATCGCGTTCTCCGACAAGACCGAACTGACCGGCCGTTTCATCAACACCACGCGGGCCAACTTCCAGAACTCGCTGACCATCTCCTGCTTCAGCTTCATCGACGTCGCCCGGCGGGCGGCTGACCTCATGCCGGATGGCGGGTCGCTGATCACCCTGACCTTCCAGGGCTCGAACCGGGTCGTGCCGAACTACAACGTCATGGGCGTCGCCAAGGCCGCGCTGGAAAGCGCCACGCGCTACCTGGCCAACGACCTTGGGCCGCAGGGCATCCGGGTCAATGCAATCTCGCCCGGCCCGATGAAGACGCTGGCCGGAGCCGCCATCGGCGGGGCCCGCGCCACCTACCGCCACACCGAGGCCAACACGCCCCTCCGCGCCAATGCCACGCTGGAAGCCATCGGCGGCACCGCCGTCTGGCTCTGCTCCACCGGCGGGGCCTGCACCAGCGGCGAGGTGGTGCATGTCGACGGCGGCTATCACGTGCTGGGGATGCCGCAGGCCGAGAACCTGTAGCGTGCGGGCGCTGGATCGCCTGCATCGGCCTTTCGTCCGAAACCCCGGTGCCATTTCCGCCGTTCGCGCCCGCATCTGCGCCGCCGCTGCGGTCCCGGACGAAACCGGCAAGGTCGATTGAGCATCAGGCAGACGCGTCGAGCGGCCGTCACCTACCTCTGCGGTGGCATTTGTGATCATCTGTCGGTCGCAACAGAACGATAGGTAGACTTGGGTGCGCGACATAGACTTTCGCTGATCCAGACAAGGACACACCCATGCTTCCCGTGCCAAAGTACATCACGACCGCGGATCACAGCGCCCTCACCTTCTCTGTCTGTTCTCTGGTCCGCGATCAGGGCAAGTATGACAGGTTGCTCGCCTCGTTCGGTCGGCTTGGCTTTACCCCCGAGAATTCGGAGTTCCTGGCCGCCGACAATCGGGACGGGAACCGGCTTGACGGCTATTCCTGGCACAAGGCCCTCCTGCCCCTGGCGCGGGGCCGGTTCGTCCTCTTCTGCCATGACGACATCGAACTGATCGATGCGGGGTATGCCGACCTGCTGGCCTGCCTGGACGATCTTGACCGGCGGGATCCCGACTGGCTTCTGGCCGGTGTGGCCGGGGGAGCCTGGCGGCCGGCCAGCCACGACAAGACGCAGATCTCGCTGCACATTTCCGATCCGTTCGGAACGAACCGGCGCAAGGGTGTCGTGCCCGGTCGGGTGGAAACGCTGGACGAATGCTTCATCCTCATGCGTCGCGCCCGCCCGGTCATCAGTTCCTATGACCTGTCAGGGTTCCACTTCTACGGCCCTGACCTTTGCCTGCAGGCAGAGCTTCTCGGCGGCAGCAGCCACGTCATCGACTTTCACTTGCGGCATTTCGGATCCGGTCAGCGCGGCCCCAGCTTCCGCGCCGCGCGACGGGCGTTCGCCGCGAAGTATCGTCCGTTTTTTCCAGGACGGACCCTGCATTGCACAACCGGAATGGTCGCTTTTGCAGAACCGCCATTGCGACGGGATCAAGGTGAAACACCGTCCGCTGGCAGCTGACACAATGGCGCGTCACAGCGCCAGCCCGACCCGGCCCGTCGCCCGATACCCCGCAACCGCGTCCCCGTTCAGGACCAGCGTCTGTGCAGCCAGTTCCACCGGTGCGGAATCGCGAAAGATTCCGTCCCCTGTCAGGCTGACCCGCTCCAGCGTCCTGATGCTTGCCGCGTAAAGCGGGTTTCGGGCATACACCGCCCGGCAGTCCGCCTCGGGCAATGCGAACTGCGAGGTGAGAAGCGCGGCCTTCCCGGATACTGCCATGTCCGCGCTGGCAAAGACCTCGAAATGCACGTGCGGCCAGCGGCCCGGATAGCAGGCCGGAAAGACCGTGGTGAAGCGGACCACGCCGTCCGCATCGCTGATGCCCACGCCGCGCAGATAGTTGCGGTCCGCTGCCCCATAGATCGAATAGACGCCCTCGGCGTCGCATTGCCAGACATAGACCGCCATCCCGCCCAGAGGCGCGCAGGCCCGGCCCACGTCGACCAGAGTGATCTCCAGCGTCAGGGGCAAGCCGTCGGCCACCGGGGTCAGCCCGCCGATGCTGGTGCGGATGTCCTGACGGATCACGCCGGCATCGGTCAGGATGTTGACGGTCTGGCCTTCGCGGACATTGGTCCCGTCCGCCGGGAACGGACCCGCCGTCTCGACCGGCAGGGCCACGCAGATGCTGCCATCCGCCGCCGTGCCGGTCACCGTCGCCGCCCTGCCGCGCACCGCCCAGAGCGACAGCGCCGCTCCGCCCATCCCAAGCCCGGCCAACAGCACCCGGCGCCGGGTCAGGTGCGGCAGATCGGCGGCCAGGCCTTCGGTGGAATGGTCATCGTGCTCGGGCATCGTGGCTCTCCTTGCGGTCCGGGCATGGTACGCGACGCCGATCAGATTCCGTCGTCAGCCTATGGCACGGCCCGACATCAAGCGGCTTTGCGCCGACGGTCGGCACAGTCGACATGGCAAACACTGGAGACTGGAGCGGGCGGCGGGAATCGAACCCGCGTCTTTAGCTTGGAAGGCTAAGGTCTTACCATTACACAACGCCCGCGCTGCTTTCGCTAGGTATGCGGACCGCGCCGGTTCGTCAAGAAGGCTGGCTTGCACCACCCCGCAGGAGCGGGGTTCGGACGCTGGAACACTGTCGTGCAGATTTATTGTAGACAATATGTATTCTGTCGGACTACATATGCCGTTGCCCCGTGAGTCTTCGCGCAGGCACGCAGAACCGGCTGGAGAGCGCCCTTGGACGTCGATTCCCGCAGCAGAAAGACCCAATGCCTGGAAGACCTGCGCCGCAGGGTCCTGACGCTCGCGCTGGAACCGGGGACCTATCTCGACGAAACCGAGCTGGCGGAGGCCTATGGCATTTCGCGACCGCCGCTGCGCGAAGTTCTGCGCCAGCTGGCGGGGGAAGGCTACGTCGTCCTGCATGAGAACCGCGGGGCGCAGGTGGCACCCATGACGCACAAGACGCTGCGCAACTTCTTCGTCGCCGCGCCGATGATCTATGCCGCGACGACCCGCCTTGCCGCCGGGCACGCGACGCCGGCACAGATCGTGAAGCTCAAGGAATGCCAGTGGGCCTTCCGTCAGGCCATGCGCAATGCGGACGCGACCGCACGGGCGCTGGAGAACGAACGCTTTCATTCGCTCATCGGCGAGATGGCCGACAACGAGTTCCTGATGCCATCGCTGCGCCGGCTTCTGATCGACCACACCCGCATCTCGATGACGTTCTACAACCCACGCAAGCTTTCGCTTGCACAAGAGCGCGAGCTTGCCGCCGACCAGCATGACCAGTTCATCGCCCTGATCGAAGCGGGGGACGCCGACAAGGCTGCCGACCTCGCAATCGCGCATTGGGAGCTGAGCCGCGCCCAGATCGAAGCCTTTGTCACCCCCGACAGCATTGCCATGCCCCTGGGCCGCGCGCCGGGCCAGTCCGAAACACGAGGAGCCTCATGAAATTCGAGGGCATCTATACCCCCGCCGTCACGCCGCACCGCGACGACGGCTCCATCGACCGCGACGCCTTTGCCGCCCAGATCGAATACCTGATCGCCGCGGGGGTCCATGGCATCATCAACGGCGGCTCGACCGGAGAATACTATGCCCAGTCGATGGACGAGCGGCTGGAGATGGCCAGCCTCGCCCGCGACGTGACAAGGGGCCGGGTGCATCTGATGATCGGCACGGTCGCGGTCCGGCTGGAGGACAGCCTGACCATGGCCGGACATGCCGCAAGGATCGGGGCGGACTCGATCCTGATCGGCTCGCCGCCCTATTCCGTGCCGACCGAACGCGAGAACGCGCTGAACGCGCTGGTCATCGACCGCGCCGCCGACCTGCCGGTCATGCTGTACAACTACCCCGGCCGGATGGGCGTCAACATGGGGTGCGAGTTCCTTGACCGCGTGGGCCGGTCCGCCAATTTCTGCGCCATCAAGGAATCCTC
>JBIJDO010000012.1:0-17716 GCA_044344105.1 Tabrizicola sp. | reverse complement strand
CGACCGCGTGCATATTCTGGCGCGTGACTATCCGCATATCCAGATGTCCTGCGGCATGGATGACCAGGCGCTGGAGTTCTTCGCCTGGGGCGCGCGCTCCTGGGTCTGCGGCGGGTCGAACTTCCTGCCTGCCGAACACATCGCACTTTACAAGGCCAGCGCCGTCGACGGCGATTTCACCAAGGGTCGCCGGATCATGTCGGCCCTGCTGCCGCTGATGCGGGTGCTGGAACAGGGGGGCAAGTTCGTCCAGTGCATCAAGCACGGCTGCGAGATGATGGGCCAGTACGCGGGTCCGCCACGCCCGCCCTTGAAGCCCCTGAACAAGGACGACAAGCGCCAGCTGGAACAGACCGTACGCGTGCTGAAGTCCGCCATCGCCCAGATCACTGCGGAGTAACACGATGTCCCTTCTCACCACCGAAGACTACAAGGCCATCGCCGCCGGTCTGTCCTTCCCCACCACCGCCTTCATCGACGGCCACTTCCGACCGGCGATCAGCGGCAAGACCTTCGACACGATCAATCCGGCGACCCGGCAGCTCCTGGCCCAGGTCGCCGCCTGCGGGCCGGAGGACGTGGATCTGGCCGCAAGGAAGGCGCGGGACGCCTTCGAGGACGGCCGCTGGTCGCGACTGCACCCGAAGGACCGGAAAGAGGTCCTGATCAAGCTGGCAAAACTGCTGAAGCATAACGCCCGCGAACTTGCGGTGCTGGAAAGCATCGACAGCGGCAAACCGATCTACGACTGCGAACAGGTTGACCTCCCCGAGACGATCAACTGCCTGACCTGGCATGCTGAACTGATCGACAAGATCTACGATCAGGTCGCCCCGGCCAGCGACAACCACATCGCCATGATCGTCCGCGAACCCGTGGGCGTCGTGGGCCTGGTGCTGCCCTGGAACTTCCCGCTCCTGATGCTCGCCTGGAAGATCGGCCCCGCCCTCGCCGCAGGCTGCTCGGTCATTGTGAAGCCCGCCGAGGAAACCCCGCTCACCACGCTTCGCATGGCCGAACTCGCGATGGAAGCCGGGATCCCGCCGGGCGTCTTCAATGTCCTTCCGGGCACCGGCCCCGACGTGGGCGAGCCCATCGGGCGGCACATGGACATCGACGCGGTGTCCTTCACCGGCTCCACCGAGACCGGCCGCCGCTTCCTGCGCTATGCCTCGGAATCGAATCTCAAGGAAGTCACCCTGGAAATGGGCGGCAAGAACCCCGCCGTGGTCCTTGATGATGCCGAGAACCTCGACCGTGTCGCGTCTCATGTCGTCAACGGTGCCTTCTGGAACATGGGCGAAAACTGCTCCGCCTCCGCGCGCCTGATCGTGCAGAAAGGCATCAAGGACGCGCTTCTGAAACGCATTGTCGCGCATGCCCGCGAATGGCCGATGGGCGACCCGCTTGACCCCGCAAACCGCATCGGCGCGCTGGTGTCGAAACAGCACTACGAGAAAGTTGTGGGCTATCTGGAAAAGGGCGCAAAGGTGGTTCTTGGCGGCAAGGCCGACAAGGGTTTCGTCGAACCGACCATTCTGGAGGTTGCCCGCGACGCCAGGCAGGCGCACGAGGAAGTCTTTGGCCCGGTCCTGTCGGTCCTGACCGTGGACAGCTTTGACGAGGCCATCGCGCTCGCCAACGACACCGAATACGGACTGGCCGCTTCTATCTTCACGGCCAATGTCAAGCGTGCCCTGCGCGGTGCCCGCGCCTTGCGCGCCGGGACGGTGACGGTGAACGCCTTCGGCGAGGGCGACATCTCCACCCCGTTCGGCGGCTTCAAGCAGTCGGGCTTCGGTGGCCGCGACAATGGCATCCACGCCCATGACCAGTACACGCAGGTGAAGACGATCTGGGTCGACCTTGCCGACGACGCGGACGAAGCGGTGGGATAAGGACCGGGCCATGACCTCGTTCACCGCCCGTCGGACACCCGTCCACAAAGGCCCGGCGGCCTGGTCGGCGATCCTGCCCGGCCAGCCTGCAGCCTTGCCCTTGCCGGGTGATGTGCGGGTGGATGTCGCGATCATCGGCGGCGGCTTCGCGGGCCTGTCCGCCGCCCGCCGCCTGCGCCAGATCGACCCAAGGCTGAAGGTCGCCGTGCTCGAAGCCTCGCGTCTGGCCGAAGGGGCGTCGGGCCGCAATTCCGGCTTCATGATCGACCTGCCGCATGATCTCACATCGGACGATTATGCCGGCCACGGCGACGACCGGGGCATGATCGCGCTGAACCGCCAGGCCATCGCCTTCGCCAGGGGCGCGGTTGAGGAGTACGGGATCAACCCCGAATACTTCGACCCGGTCGGCAAGGTGAACGGCGCGGCTTCGGACAGGACCGACAGCCTGAACCGCAGCTACGCCGACCATCTCTCCGCCCTTGGCGAGCCCAGCACCCGGCTTGACGCGCAGGACATGTTCGACCTGACCGGCAGCCGCCATTATGTCTCCGGTCTCTACACGCCCGGCACGGTGATGCTGCAACCCGCAGGCTTCGTGCGCGGCTTCGGAGCAGGCCTGCGTTCCGAAGGGGTCGGCCTCTGGGAAGAGACCCCGGTCACCGCCATTGTCCGCCAAGGCGACAGCTGGACCCTGACGACATCCAAAGGCCGGGTGGCGGCGGGCAAGGTCATTCTGGCCAACAACGGACACCTCGAAAGCTTCGGCTTTGCCGCCCATCGGCTGATGCATGTCTTCCTCTACGCCTCGATGACGGTGGACCTGCCCCCCGACAGGCTGACCCAGCTCGGCGGCCAGCCGCGCTGGGGCATCACGCCCTCGGACCCCATGGGCACCACCCTGCGCCGGATCGACACCGCCCTTGGCGGCAACCGGATCATCACCCGCACCTGCGCCAGCTTCCTGCCGGGAATGGAAGCCTCGGATGCAGCGCTTGCCCGCACCGCGGCGGTTCACCGCAGAAAGTTCGACCAGCGTTTTCCGGCGCTTGCCGGCGTCCAGCAGGAATTCACCTGGGCCGGGCACCTTTGCCTGACGCGGAACGGCGTCTCCATCGCCCGCGAGCTGGAGCCGGGCCTCTTTGCCGCCACCGTCTGCAACGGCCTTGGCACCGCACGCTCGACCCTTACCGGCATCGCGGCGGCAGAGCTGGCAATGGGCCGAAGCTCGGACATCACCCGCCATTTCGCTGCCGATGCCCAGCCCACCCGCTTGCCACCGCAACCCTTTTCCACCATCTGTTCCTCCGCTGGAAGGAATGGCGCGCGGCCAGGGAGTAGACCATGAAAACCGCCATCGTCACCGGGGCCACCCAAGGCATCGGCAAGGCCATCGCCCTGGCGCTTCTGGCCCACGGTCAGCGGGTGATCGCCCTTGGCCGGTCGGCAGAGAAACTGACCGCACTGGTGCAGGAGGCAGGCGCAG
The DNA here is from genome assembly GCA_044344105.1 of Tabrizicola sp. Taxonomy (GTDB): domain Bacteria; phylum Pseudomonadota; class Alphaproteobacteria; order Rhodobacterales; family Rhodobacteraceae; genus Tabrizicola. The sequence goes on along the minus strand of JBIJDO010000012.1, from coordinate 14,332 downwards.
CCCCCGATCGGCTTGTGACCGAACCATTGGACATCACTGACACCGCGCGCTTCGAAATCTCCCTGCAGCGCTGGATCGCCGATTTCGGCGGCATCGACCATCTGGTGAACGCCGCAGGAGTGCTTGAGGCCGGTCGCCTGCTGGACGCAGCTCCCGAAAGCCTGCAGCAGGTGACAGGGACCAACTTCCTTGCCACGCTCAACCTGACCCTGCCCGTCGCCCGCCACATGGCCGACCGCCGCCGGGGCAGCATCGTCACCATCGGCTCGAACTCCGGCACCACGCCACGCGTCGGGCTGGGTGTCTATCCGGCCACCAAGGCCGCCGTCATCCACGCGATGAAATGCCTTGGGCTGGAGCTTGCAGAGCACGGCGTGCGGTGCAACGTGGTCTCGCCCGGTTCGACCAACACCGAAATGCTGCAGAAGACCCAGTCGGCAACCACCGGGATGGACGGGCTTCTTCACGGCGATCCGAAGACCTGGCGGCTTGGCATTCCGTTGCGCCGCCTGGCCGAGGTCGGGGACATCGCCGAGCTTGTCCTCTTCCTTCTCTCCGACCGCGCCCGCCACATCACGATGGAGAACATCGTCATCGACGGCGGCGCGACGCTGGGGACCGGCTGACGAGGGTCAGACCCCCGCCAGACCCAATAGCCTCCGCGCCTCGGCAGGACTGGCGACCGGACGCCGATGCCGGTGGCAGATCTCCACCACCCGGCGCACCAGGGCGGCGTTCGACGGGGCAAGCGTCGCCTTGTCGAGGCGGATGTTGTCCTCCAGCCCGGTGCGCGCGTGGCCCCCACTGGCCACACTCCATTCGTTCAACGTCAACTGGTGCGGCCCGATGCCCGCCGCGCACCACTCCGACCCAGGCAAAAGGCGCTCCACGGTGCGGACATAGTAGTCGAACACATCCCGGTCGACCGGCATCGCGTTCTTCACGCCCATCACGAACTGCACATAGGCGGGGGCCTTCAGCCGCCCGTCGCGCTGCATCGCCGCCGCCTGATGGATGTGGGAAAGGTCGAAGCATTCGATCTCGGGTTTGATGTCATGGGCCAGCATTTCCGAGGCGAGCCAGTCCACCAGGTCCGGCGGGTTCTCGTAGACCCGGGTCGGAAAGTTGTTCGACCCGACCGACAGCGACGCCATGTCGGGTTTGAGGGGCAGCATCCCGCCCCGCGCCTTGCCCGCGCCCGACCGCCCGCCGGTCGAGAACTGGACGATCATGCCGGGGCAGTGCTTCTGCACCCCTTCCATCAGCAGGGCGAACTTCTCCGGGTCTGAGGAGGGCGTCTCGTCATCGTTCCTGACATGGGCGTGGACGATGGACGCCCCGGCCTCGAACGCCTCCTGTGTCGACTCGATCTGCTCGGCGACGGTGATCGGCACCGCCGGATTGTCCGTCTTTCGCGGCAGCGACCCGGTGATCGCCACGCAGATGATGCAGGGCTTGGTCATTGCGGCGCGAGGATGAAGTCGTGCTCGACCAGAACGTAAGGCTTGTCGAATCCGTCCCTTGCGATCCGGGCCGGGTCGGTGATCCGGTCGAACCGCGCCAGCAGGCTTTCCTTCACGCCGAAGACCGCATCCGACCGGATATAGGGATCGTCCGGGTCGAAGATATGGGTCACCAGACGGGCATGGCCTGGGGCCTCGATGATGTAGTGCAGATGCGCCGGGCGATAGGGATGACGGCCAAGCGCGGCCAACAGCTTGCCGACCGGGCCGTCGGCAGGGATCGGGTAGAACTTCGGCTTCACCCCCCTGAACCAGTATTGACCGTCCGGGCCGGTGCGGAACACGCCGCGCAGGTTGAAATCAGGCTGGATGCCCTTCTGCTGGACGTCGTAGAACCCTTCGTCATTGGCCTGCCAGACGTCGATCCTTGCATTGGCCAAGGGAGTGCCGTCGGTCGACCGGATCACGCCCCTGACCAGCATCGGTTCGCCCTTCTGGTCCAGACAGATGTCCGACCCCATCGGCATTTCCGGCGCATCGGCGACGTGGAACGGACCCAGCACCGTGCTTTCGCTGGCACCCGACGGCTTGCGGTTGTTGACCGCGTCCACCAGCATCGACACGCCAAGGACATCCGAGAGCAGGATGAACTCTTGCCGCCAGTCGGTACACATGTGCCCGGTCGCGGTCAGGAACTTGATCGCCTCGAACCATTCGGCTTCCGTCGGCTCGATCTCCTTGACGGCGGCATGCAGGTGGCGGGTGAGGATCGCCATAACCTCGGCCAGACGCGCGTTCGTTGCCTTGGCATTGCGCGAGACGACAACCTCGGCAGAAGTCCCCTCGGTGAAAAAGCCTTGCTCGGTGGCGCTCATGGTCAATGTCCCAGAATCTGGCGAAGAACACGGGCAAGGTCGCCCTCGGGGTCAGGGCTGGCCGCGAGGCTCCGCCAGGCGACATGCTGGTCTGGGCGGACCAGAAGGCAGCCGCCGTCCCGGATCTCGCGGACCTTGTCCCAGTCGCCGACATGGTCCTCATAATCGGCACGCGGGCCGATGGTGACCGTGCGGATGGTCATTCCAAGCGCGGTCCCGGCTGCCTCTGCGGCCCTGACCCAGCCTTCGCCGCCGATGCCGGTCAGGATCGTGAACCGGCCCCTGCCGCAAAGGTCGAGCGTCGAATGCCTGCCCCCGTGCCGATCATGGACCCAGGCATGCGGCAGCCGCGCGCCGGGGGTGGTGGTGGGATGATAGCGAAGCTCCATGTCATCGTTCACCGGCGCAGTCGTGCCGTCCGACACCACGGCGCCTGAAGCATAGCGCTGGTTCATCTCGACCCCGTGGCAGTCGAATTCGTAGACCTTGAAATCGATCGCCTTGCGCAGCGCCGCACGCTGGGCCTCGCCCGCCGGGGTGGCATCGCAGCGGGCGGCCATGCTGGCCTCGATCCTTGCGTGGTCAACCCCGCCGTCCATGCCAAGCGCCTCGAAGATCGGGCCGAACTCGGCGATCGACTGGTTGGCGCGGGTGACGATCTGGCGGGCGATCGGCGCGCGTTCGGTCGAATAGCTGTCCAGAAGTTTCGGCGTCGCCTGCCCCTTGATCACGGCGGCCAGCTTCCAGGCCAGGTTGAACCCGTCCTGGATCGAGGTGTTCGACCCCAGCCCGTTCGACGGCGGATGCCGGTGGGCGGCATCGCCCATGATGAAGACGCGGTCCTTCTGCATATGCGTCGCAAAGCAGTTGTTCACCGTCCAGGTGTTGGCGCTGATCAGGTCGATCTCCAGGTCCGGCACGCCGACCAGTTGCCGCGCCACCTGCGTCGCCATCGCCGCATCGACGACCGGAGCAGGCTGGTTGATGTCATAGCCCCAGACGATCAGCCATTCGTTCCAGGGCCGGACCATCCGCACCAGCCCCATGCCGATGCCGCCGACATCCGCGCCGGGCTGCATGACCCAATAAAGGACACTGGGGCGGTGGGCCACATACCGCGAAAGGTCGGCGCGGAAGAGGATGTTCATCGATCCCCCGACCCCCATCTTGCCCTCGAACGGCAGGCCCGCGTGTTCGGCGACCAGCGAATTGCCGCCATCCGCGCCGACCAGATACTTCGACCGGATCGTCACGTCCTTTCCCGTCAGCCGGTCGCGGCAGGTCGTCGTGACACCGTCCGCGTCCTGACCATGGCTGAGGTATTCCGTGGACATCCGCGACTGTGCCCCGCGCGCGCAGGCGGTCTTGAACAGGATCGGCTCCATGAAGGTCTGCGGCAGGTCGTTCATCTCGCAGGGGCTGGCGCGCAGGTGGCGGGCCTTCGATTCGGGCGAGGTGCCCCAGGACTGCATCCGGCCCAGTTCCTCACCCGCCAGGCTTACACAGAACACGTTGTTGCCCATCAGCTCCTGCGGGGCGGCGTGCAGCATCGCTTCCGCCTCGACCTCGGGGCCAAGGTCGCGCAGGACCTCCATCGTGCGCTGGTTGGTGATATGCGCGCGCGGGGTGTTGGCCAGCCAGCGGTAGCGGTTCACCACCAGGGTTTCGACGCCGTATGAGGCCAGCAGCGCCGCGGTGGCCGACCCCGCAGGTCCGGTGCCGATGATCAGGACGTCGGTAGTGATGTCAGCCATAGCGGGCTCCTTCCAGAACTAGGCGGCGTTGGACGGGGAAGAGGGCGATGCCCCAGCGGTCGGCGATCAGGCCCCAGAGACCGCGCGGGGCGAAAAGCATGGTCGCGATGGCCAGAAGGCCAAGCGCGAAGAGATACCAGCTGCCATAGTCGGCAAAGGCGGTCTGCAGACCCCAGAAGACCAGAACGCCCAGGATCGGGCCCTCCAGCCGCCCGATGCCGCCGATGACCGCGATGAAGATGACATAGGCCGTCCAGTTGGTGACGCTGAAAGCCGCGTCCGGGCTGATGCGGGCGGTCTGGACATAGATCAGCGCGCCGACCAGGCCGGTCATCGTGGCAGCGGCAAGGAAGACGATCCATTTGATCCGCCGGGCATCGACGCCGACGGAACGCGCGGCATTGTCGTTGTCGCGCACGGCGGCAAGCGCCAGGCCGGTGCGGGATCGCAGGAGGGCATAGATCGCGGCCGTGGTCACAACCGCCAGCAGCACAGCGAGCCAATAGGCCAGCACATCGCGGGCAGCGGCATCGCGCAGACCGAACAGACTGGCGATGGCCTCCACCCCGATGATGTCGGCGGTCGCCTCGCGCGGCAGGCTCGTGCCGGTGCCACCGCCCAGGGTCTTCCACTGCGCCACGACCAGCCGCGTGACCTCGGCGATGACCCAGGTGCCGATGGCAAAGTAGGCCCCGGCGAGGCGGAAGGCGAAGAACGCCATCGGGATGGCCAGAAGGAAGGCGGCGAGACCGCCGAGAAGGATCGCCGGGACCGGGTCCCAGCCCAAAAGGATGACGCCCGCGAACATCGCATAAGCCCCGATCCCGACAAAAGCCTGCTGGCCGACGCTGACCATGCCGCCGAAGCCCGCGATCAGGTTCCAGAGCTGCGCCAGGGTCAGCATGGTCAGGATGAAGAACAGGTCCTGGATCAGGCTGCGCGGGGCAAAGGCGGGCAGGACCAGGCCAAGGGCAACAAGGCCCAAGGCCACGATGCCCGCGATGCGGGACGCCCGGGTGCGGGTTGTGACGCGGTATTCCATGTCAGTCCACCGCCCGGGGAAAGAGGCCGCGCGGCCGGAGCAGTAGCACGACCAGAAAGGCGATGTGACCCGCAAGAATCTGCCATTCGGGATCGATCTGCGCACCGAAGGTCTGGGCCACACCGATGATCGCCCCTCCGGCCAGCGTGCCCCAGAGGCTGCCAAGCCCGCCGATGATCACCGCCTGAAACGCATAGAGAAGCCGCGCCGGACCAATGGAAGGATCGAAGTTCGACCGCATCCCGAGATAGAGCGCCGCGATGGTGACGATCACCATGGCAAGTCCCGTGGCGATGGCGAAGACGGATTTCGGGTCAAGTCCCATCAGGCCGGCGGTGGTGGGGTCGTCCGACACGGCGCGGAAAGCCCGGCCAAGTGCCGTGGCATAGAAGATCCGGTTCAGTAGGAAGATCACCGCGACCGCAGAGGCGAAGGTCAGAAGCGGCATGGTGCCGACGGTGACCAGCCCAAAGTCGATCGACGCGCTTTCCAGCGGTCCCGCCGGAAGGCGCTGGCTGTCTGCCGACCAGACCTCGAGCATGCCGTTCTGCAACGCGACCGACAGGCCGAAGGTCACCAGAAGCGGCGGCAGGATGTCCCGGCCCAGCACCCGGTTGAGAACGAACCGCTGCAGCGCCCAACCGGCGGCGAACATCACCGGTGCGGCGATCAGTGCGGCGAGGAACGGGTTCAGACCCGTCGTGCCGACGAACATCAGGATCGCGAAGGCCGCGAAGACGATCAGATCGCCATGCGCCAGGTTCACCAGCCGCATGATGCCGAAAACCAGCGAAAGGCCCGCCGCGAAAAGCGCGTAGAGCCCGCCGAGAAGGATGCCTTGCACGAGGACGTCAAGCCAGATCATCGGGCGTCTCGCGGGTTGGGGCGGTTTTCAGGTCGAGCGCTGACGCGCGAAGACTCTTTGTCTCGCCTCTGGCGCGGGGCGCCAACCGGCTCGGGGATGCCTCCGGCGGGGATACTTGGGCCAATGTGAAAGGCATCGGGGTCATGCGGCCGCTCCGAAATAGGCGGCGTGGATCGCGGCGCGGCTGACGTCCTTCGCCGCGGCCTGCAGCGTCACGCGGCCTTCCATCATGCAATAGACCCGGTCGGCGACGGACAGCGCGCGGGCGATGTCCTGTTCGACGATGATGACCGCCGCCCCGGTGTTCCGGATCGCCGGAAGGGCGGCGTAGATGTCGCGGATCACAACGGGGGCGAGGCCAAGGCTGATCTCGTCGCAGAGGAGAAGCTCCGGGTTCGACATCAGCGCCCGGCCGATGGCGACCATCTGCTGCTGTCCGCCGGAAAGCGCGGTGCCGGGGCTCAGGCGGCGTTCGCGCAGGATCGGGAACAGGGCGTAGATTTCGTCAAGCGACCAGCGGCCGGACCCCTTGCGGACCTGACCGCCGATCATGAGGTTCTCTTCGACCGACAATGACGGGAAAAGCCTGCGCCCCTCGGGCACCATGGCGATCCCGCGCTGCAGGATGCGGTCGGGCGGGAGCGCCCCGATCGCATGGCCGTTGTGCCGGATCATCTCGGGCGCGTTCTTCAGGACCCCGGTGATCGACCGCATCAGCGTGGATTTGCCCGCCCCGTTCGCGCCGATGATCGCGACGCATTCGCCGGGGTCCACCTGCAAGTCGATGCCGAAAAGGGCCTTGAACTGACCGTACTGGGCGGTAAGGCCGTGCGTGGACAGAAGCGGCATTCAGGCCTCCAACCCGAGATAGATTTCCCGGACGTCCTTGGATGCCATGATCGCATCCGGCGCGCCGATGCCGATGACACGCCCGAAGTCGAGCACGAGGAGGCGTTCGACCACCGAGGTCAGCGCATGCAGCACGTGCTCGATCCAGATGATCGTCACGCCCTTCGCGTGCAGGCCGCGGATCGTGGCGACGAGGGCCTGGCATTCCCCTTCGGTCAACCCGCCCGCGATTTCGTCAAGAAGGAGAAGCTCCGGCCCCGTGGCCATCGCGCGGGCGAGTTCCAGGCGCTTGCGGTCGAGAAGGGACAGGGTTCCCGCAATCTGATTGGCGCGGGCAAGCAGTCCGGTGTCCTGCAGGATGCCGGCGCAGGCCCCGGTCACCTCGGCCTCGCGCTTGCCCTGGCCATAGGCGGCGGCGGTCAGCAGGTTCTCGAAGACCGTCAGCCCCTCGAACGGCTGCGGGATCTGGAAACTGCGCCCCACCCCCATGCGGACCCGGTCCATCGCCGGCACCCGCGTCACGTCGCGGCCAAGGAAGCGGATCTGCCCGGCATCGGGCAGGAGGTTGCCGGTGATCAGGTTGAAGAGCGTGGACTTGCCCGCGCCGTTCGGGCCGATGATTCCCAGCGCCTGACCCTTCGGCACCGAAAAGCTGACGGCGTCGGTCACCTTGAGGGCGCCGAAGCTTTTCGAGACAGTGGTGAGGGTCAGGACATCGGTCATGATTTCAACGCCTTGGGTGCGGCCCCCGGTGAAAGGGGCCGCGAATGGATCAAGCCAGCGCCTCCATCGTGCCACCGGTCGGGATCGCGGGCGCGGTCTGGTTGTCGACGATGACAAGGTCGAACGTCCCGTCGTCCTTCCGCCGCCACTGGCCGCCGACCAGGGGCGTCTTGGTCACGTTGGCGGCCGCGAACGGCGGCACGCCCTCGCCCTTCCACGCGATCTTGCCGACCATCGTGTCAAGGTCGGTCGCGGCAATGGCCGCCGCCACCGCATCGGCGTCGGTCACGTCGGACACCCGGCCCATCACGTTCGACGCCACCTCGAACAGCGAATGCACAAAACCGATCGGCTGGGTCCAGGGACGCCCCGACCTTGCCGTGTAGTCCGCCGCAAGCTCCGCCGCCGACTGGCCGGTGAGCGAGGAGGTGAACGGATGGGTGTTCGACCACCAGACCTCGGACGACAGGTTGTGCCCGGCCTCGCCCAAAGCCTCGACCGACTGCGGGAAGAGGATCGCCTTGGCCACGGTGATGATCTTCGGATTGAAGCCCTGCTGCAGCGCCTGGTTGCGGAAGGTGGTGAAGTCGGGCGGAATGACGACCCCGGTCACGATCTCGCAGGCCGCCGCCTTGAAGGCGTTGATCTGCGCGCTGAAATCGTCGTTCAGGTTCTGGTAGCGGCCCGGATCGGTCAGCGCATAGCCCTGCGCGGCGAAACCGGGACCGACCCCCACATTCGGGTCGCCCCAGGCATTGCCGTCGGCGTCGTTGGGAAACAGACCGCCGACCTGCTTGTTCGTCGCGATCTGGTTCCACATGTTCAGAAACACCGCGATCACGTCCTCCAGCCCCCAGAAGTAGTGGAAGGCATAGTTGAACGGCTTCCACGAGGCCGGATCACCGGGGTTGCCCTGCTGGCCGATGAACCAGGGCTGCCAGGGGGCCTTGGTCGAGATGACCGGCATCCCCTCGGCCTCGCAGGTGGTGGCCACCGGGTTCGTCGTCTCCGGCGTCGAGGCGACGATCATCAGGTTGATCTCGTCATCGATGATCAGTTCCTTCGCCACCGCCGCCGCGCGGTTCGGGTCGGACTGGCTGTCCTTGACGATAACCTCGAAGTTCTGGCCGACCTCGGTCGCAAGGAACGCCTCGATGTTGTAGGCATCGCTTTCGGCAAAGCCCGCCAGCGGCCCGGACTGCGGGCTGACATAGCCGATGCGGATTTTCGCGCCCTGGGCGAGGGCGGGGGCGAAAAGCCCGGGGCTGGCGAGGGCAAGGCCGGTGGCCGCGCCGGATTTCAGAAGCTTGCGTCTGGTGATCATTGTCGTTCCTCCCTTTGGATGGCTTCAGGCGGGACATCGCCCGTCGAAGGCCTGTTGCAGCAGGTGTCGGACGCCGTCGCGCGTTGTCGGTCGGGGATTGGCGTAGGGGTTCTTCGTCGCAATCTCGGCAGCGCGGTCGAGGTCCGGTTCGGTCAGACCAAGATCGGCCAGTCGCAGGGGTGCCTGCAGCGATCTGGCGAAATGCCACAGCCCCTCCCCGGCCTTGCCGCCGAACGTGTCGGCAATGGGCTTGAGCAGGTCCTTGACCGCCTTTTCATTGTAGGCCGTGGTGTGGGGCAGGAGAACGGCATGCGTCTCGGCATGCGGCAGACCGAAACTGCCGCCAAGGACATGCGCCAGCTTGTGGTGCAGCGCCATGGTCACCTGGCCAAGCGTCAGCGAACAGCCCCAGGCAGCAAACAACGCCTTCGCGCGGGCCTCGGCGTTCTTCGGGTCGGTCACGAGGACCGGCAGCGCCGCGTGAAAGGCCGTCATGGCATCCCGCGACAGGGCTTCGGTCAAAGGGTTGCGGTCGGGCGCGTAGAACCCCTCCATCGCGTGGGCGATGGCGTTCAGGGCTGAAGTCACCGTCAGCGCGACCGGCAGGCTCAGCGTCAGGTCGATGTCATAGATCACCACTTCGGGCCGGATCGCCGGATCGCGGCGGGTGGTCTTTTCGGCACCCGCCGTCTCACCCAGGATGTCGGTCATCTCGGACCCGGCATAGGTGGTCGGCACGACGACCTGGTCTGCCCCGGTGCGGACCGCGATCGCCTTGCCCAACCCCGTGGTCGATCCGCCTCCGAGGCTGACAACGCAGTCGGCGCCTGCAGCACCGAAGGCCGCTATGGCAGCCTCGGTCACTTCGACCGGCGTATGCATCTTGGCCCTGGCAAAGACCCCGGCGGCACGCGGCCCAAGGGCGGCGGCAAGCGCCTGCGCTTCCGCCTCCTGATGTGGAGTGGACAGGACCAGCGCTCGCGCACGGCCTAGCCGGGCGACCTCGTCCGGCACCTGCGCCAGCGTGCCATGGCCAAAGATCACCCGGGTCGTCAGGCCTGGAAAGACGAAGGGACGGGTCATCGCCGGGCCTCCATCCGGGGCGCGCGACCTGCCGCAAGATCGGCAAGCACGCTGTCCAGCATCGCAATCTCGCCGTCCGACACTTCATGCGGGCGACCGGGAAAGACATCGCAGCGCAGCGCCGCCCCGTGTTTGCCAAACTCGGCGGCGGTATCAGCAAAGGACTGCACCGGAATCCACGGATCGTCGCTTCCGCCCGAAAGATAGACCGGCAGGCCGGGGGGCAATGCGGACGCGCGGGCATCACCGGGCAAGCCTACGCGGGCTCCCGTGAAAGCGACGACGGCATCCAGCCTTGCCTTGCCGGAGAACGCAAGTTCCAGCGACAGGCAGGCCCCCTGGCTGAAGCCGGACAATACCAGAGGCTTGCCCGGCGCATCGCGGCCAAGATCGGCAATCGCCGCCGCAAGACCCGCCAGCGAGACTGACAGCTCCGCACGGGTCTCGTCGGACAAAGGGTCGATTGCGCGGGCGGTATACCAGCTTGTTCCCACCGCGCGCGGCAAGGCATAGGCCACATCGGGCGTTGAAAGCTTGCGAATGACATCGACCTCCATCGCTTCCGGCGATTGCCCCCGGCCATGGACAAAGATGCACAGCACCTTCGCCCGGCCCGGAGGCACGCCCAAGGCAAGGATGTCGGCCACCCCGGCCATCAGAAGACCGCAGGCTCGAGGCCCGCTTCCATTTCCGCGCGGCGGTTTTCGAACCAGGGCGGGAACACCAGCGACTTGCCGATGGCGTCCGCAGGCTCGTCCTTGGCCCAGCCTTCGGGCACCGTCCAGGCCAGCTCGAACATCGCCCCACCGGGCGACCGCATGTACATCGACTTGAAGTAGTTGCGGTCTTTCTGCTCGCTGACGTCGGTATAGCCCATCCCCTCCAGCCGGGCCTTCAGGGCGATCTGGTTCTCTTCGTTGCCGGTGTTGAACGCCAGGTGATGCACCGTGCCTCCCGCCAGCGTCCAGGTGCCCTGCGGGCTGTCGCGGTCGGTGACAAGCTCGATCACCGAGCGCAGGCCGTCGTTCTGCGGCACGATCCACATGCTGCCCTTGTCGTCGCTGCCCTCGCGGCGGAACTGCATGCCGATGTCGAGGAATTCCTCCATCGGGCCCGCATCCATCACCGCGACCGCACCGCCATAGATGCCCTTGATCGCCACTTGTACGCTGGTGCCCTGCGCCGCGTTCACGATCGGCTTGCGCGGATCGTCCGGGTTCTCCACCAGCTCATGCGGGATGCCGCAGGGATGGGCGAACATCACCCGCGTCAGCCCGAAGCGGCTGCCCCTGGTTGCCGGGATGCCGTGCTGGTTCAGCCGGTCCACCCAGAAGTCCGCCGCCCCCACCGGAATCGCCTGCATGATCGTCCGGGTCTGATTGGTGCCCCGTCGGCCATAGATGCCGGGCTTCTTGAACGGAAAGGTGGTGATGATGGTCGAGGCGTCCCCGGTCTTCGAGCCATAGTACAGGTGATAGACCGGCAGCACGCCGTCGAACAGCACTGTGCGCTTGACCGAATAAAGCCCAAGCGCCTTGGTGTAGAAGTCATAGTCTTCCTGCACGCCATGCGTGCTCATGGTCAGGTGGTGATAGCCAGAGACGAGAGCCATGGGCGTCATCCTTTGGACTTGGGGGTTTGCGGGGTGTCCTCGCGATCAAGGACCAGGGTCACGGACAGGGAACGCGGCCCACCGGGCGGGCCGAAATCGCCGATCAGCGCAGGCTTCACCGCGAACAGCGCGTCGCAGGCTACCGCCGGGTCGCTGCCGTCGAAGATCGCCGTCACTAGCCGGTGATGCCCGCGGGCGCTGACCGCGAAATGGATATGCGCCGGTCGGTCAAGCGACAGCCCCAGCCGACGCGCCAACTGGCCGACCGGACCGTCCCCCGGCAGCGCATAGCCACCGGGGCAGATGGTGCGGAAATCGAACCGCCCCCCCACATCCGTCACGAAGCGGCCGCGCAGGTTGTGCTCCGGCTGGTTGTCGGGGTCCTGGTTTTCATAGCGGCCATCGGCATTGGCATGCCAGACCTCCACCACCGCGCCGGAGAGCGGCCTGCGATCCGGACCAAGGACCACGCCCTGCACCGTCAGCGCCTCACCCAGCCCGTCGCGGCAAAGGTCGGCCCCCGACGGCAAATCCGGTGCGTCTGCCCGATAGAACGGCCCGGACAGGGTCGATGGCGTGCCACGGAATGCGGCAGGTCTGCTGCCCGAGAAAACCCCGTCGGACAGCCCGAAGACATCCGCAAGCAGCACCCATTCCTGCCGCCTGGCATCCGTCACATAGCCGATCTCGGTCAGGAACTGCACCAGGGCATCCAGCTCTTCCGGGGAAGGCCGCAAGGTCGCGATGACCTGAAACGCATGGTCCATGATCAGGCGGACGGCCTCGACCAGACGATCCGGCGGTCTGGCCGCAAGACGACGGCGCAACTCTGCCGCCACCTCCTGCGCGTCGGATCCGGCGCCCTGTCCGTCCATGACCTGCGATCCTCCCCGACCACATCCGCAGCCTAGGCAAAGTCCGGCGGATCACGGATGACTTTTCGGAAGATCAGTATACCATTTCGTTATGAAACTCAGCGAAGCCCATCTGATCCAGCTCTCCGCTGCGGTGGATGCCGGAAGCGTCAGCAAGGGGGCTGCGGCGCTTGGGCTGTCGCAGCCCGCGCTGTCGCGGTCGCTGGCGCAGCTTGAGGCACGGGTCGGCAAGCCCCTGTTCATCCGCGACCGGCGTCCCCTGCAGGCCACGCCCCTTGGGATGCAGCTTGCCGCACATGGCCGGCGCATCCTGATGGAAAGCCGCCGGGCGACGGAAGCCGTGCAAAGCCTCTTGCGCGGGACCCGCGGCCTTGTCCGGGTGGGCGGCGTGCCGTTCTTCATGGATGCCATGATCAGCCGCATCATCGCGGCCTTCCAGAACCTGCACCCGGATGTCGATTTCCAGCAAAGCTACGGCAACCTGTCCGAGGTCGGCAACGGCCTGCGCGCCGACCAGCTTGACCTTGGCATCGTGCCGCTTGGCACCTCGGGCGAACCCGAGGGGCTTGCCTTCACCGCGATCCTCGCCGCCCGCAACGTGGTCTGCTGCCGCCTCGGACATCCCTTGCAGCGCAGCCGACGGCTGACAACGGGCGACCTCGGGCGCTTTCCCTGGGTCGCACCCCTGCCCGGCTCGCCGCTTTTGGCCGACCTCTTCGCGATCCGGTCGTCGCTTGGGTCGGTGGACCTCGACATCCGCTACTCCGGCGGCTCGCTCCTGTCGGTGATCAACTACATGGCCGACACCGACGCGCTGGCCGTGCTGCCGTTCTCGGTCTGGTTCGCCGAGCGCAAACAGAACCGGATCGCCGTCCTGCCGGTCGACATTCCCCAGCCGCAGCGCCATCTGGGAATCCTGCGCCTGATGGGCCCCCCGACAAACCCGGCCGCGGCGGTCTTTGCGGATTTCGTCGTCCATTCGTTCGAGACGATGCAGCAACTGATCCTGCGTCACGAGAACGCGGTGGTCTGGCGGCGTTAGCCGGTGGTCACGCCGCGACCGGCGCGATCAGCCCGGCTCCGGTGGCACGGTTCGAGTTCACCGCCACGCCCACCCGGAACGGCGGCGCGATCACACCGGGGGCCGAGGCGCGCATCAGCACCGCCGCCCCGTGCCCGGCTTCGCCCAGCCACAGCGGCCAATCCTTCGCCTCCAGCACGACCGGCTCGCGGTGGTGGATCGCGGCCATCCCCGGACCGGCCTCGGTCGAGACGATGGCCACTGTGTCGATCTCGCCCCAGCGCTGCCAGACCCCGGCCAGCGCCATCGGCACGCCATCCGTCCGGGCAAAGTACCAGGGCAGCCGCGCGCCCTTCTCGCCTTCCGACCATTCGTAGAACCCGCTGGCCGGAACGATGCAGCGCCTTTCCCGGACGGCGGCCCGGAACGCGGGTTTCGTGGCGATGGTGTCGGACCGGGCGTTGATGATCAGCGGCCCGTCGGTCGGGGTCTTGTACCAGGCCGGGATGAAACCCCAGCGCATCGCCCGCAGCCGCCGCACGCCTCCGTCCGAGGTCACCACGGCCACCGGGTTGGTCGGGCAGACGTTGAAATTCGGCGCGACCGGCAGGTCGTTTCCCGGCACCGCGTCGAAAAGGGCCGCCAGGGCCTCGTTCGGATGGGTGATGGTGAAGCGCCCGCACATGACCTGAAGGCTATTCCGTTTCCGCCACGATACACGCCGCCTTGCCTGGTGCGGGGGGATGGCCGACGGGACCAGAGCCGCCGCACGCCGCCGGCCTTCCGCATCCTCGCCTGGACAGCGTTTCCCTCGGCGGACGGGCGACTGCCCGCCCGTCACGACCC
>JBIJDO010000071.1:0-9852 GCA_044344105.1 Tabrizicola sp. | reverse complement strand
TCCGTCACCTGGCGGCGAAACCCTGCCCCTTGACAGACTTGTGTTGGCATTCCCCCGGCAACCTTGTTAGAATCGCGTGCAACGGAGCCGGGTAACGGCCCGATCAACAAGAGCAGGCGTATGGAAACGGACACCCTTGCGATGGCGCAGGAGATTGATTTCTCCATGTTTGCGCTTTTTGCCCGCGCGACCCTGACGGTGAAGATCGTCATGCTGATGCTGTTCATCATGTCCTTCTGGTCCTGGGCGATCATCATCCAGAAGCACCTGATGCTGCGAAAGGCGCGCGCGGAGGCGTCGGTCTTTGACCGGGCCTTCTGGTCAGGCGAACCTTTGGACGAGTTGTTCGAGAAGATCGGACCCGAGCCGCAGGGGCAGTCGGAAAAAATCTTTGCCGCCGGAATGCTGGAATGGCGACGCAGCCACAAGCAGGACGGCGGGCTGATCGCGGGCGCGCAGAGCCGGATCGACCGGGCGATGAACGTGGCGATCAACCGCGAGGGCGAGGCCTTGAACCGGGGCCTGAGTTTCCTCGCCACCACCGGATCGACCGCGACCTTCATCGGCCTCTTCGGCACGGTCTGGGGGATCAAGTACAGTTTCGAGCAGATCGCGATCAGCCAGAACACCAGTCTGGCCGTCGTGGCCCCCGGCATTGCCGAGGCCTTGCTGGCGACGGGCGTGGGTCTGGTCGCGGCCATCCCTGCGGCGGTGTTCTACAACAAGCTTTCCGCCGACATCGACCGGGTTCTGGGCGGCTATGAGGCCTTTGCCGACGAATTCGCGACGATCCTGTCGCGCCAGCTGGACGCCTGAGCCATGGGCATGGGCGTTTCGGGATCGGCAGGCGGCGGGCGGCGGCGCAGGCGCGGCGGGCGCGCGGCGGCGATGTCAGAGATCAACATCACCCCGATGGTCGATGTGATGCTGGTGCTTCTGATCATCTTCATGGTGGCGGCCCCGATGCTGACCGTGGGGGTGCCGGTCAAGCTGCCGGAGACGGCGGCAGCGGCCCTGCCGACGGAACAGGAGGAACCCCTGTCGGTGACGATCACAGTGGACGGGCGGCTGGCGATCCAGACCACGGAAGTCACGGATGCCGAGATGATCCCGAAGTTGACGGCAATCGCGGCCGAGCGGACGTCGCAGAAAATCTATCTGCGGGCGGATGGGGCGGTGGCCTACGAGCGGGTGGCGCAGGTCATGGGGGCGCTCAACGCGGGCGGGTTCAACGAGATTGCCTTCGTGACCGATGCGGCGACGCCAAGTCTTGGGCCAAGCCTTGAGCCGTCGGATGCGTCCAACACTGGAAACGACGGCGGCTGAGGCGGATGGAGAGGCGGTTCCAGACCGGAACGGTGGTATCGGCGGTCGGGCACGCGGGATTGATCCTGTGGGTTCTGGTCGGCGACTGGCTGTTTGCCGCCGAGCGTCCGCCGGAAACCATCACGATGACCGTCTCGACCATGACCAGTGCCGAGTTTGATGCGCTGCAGGCGGCGACGGCGACCCCGTCGGAAGAGGCTGCCCCGGTCCGGCCGCAGGCGCGGCCGGAGACAGTGGTTGAGCCGGTTCCGGAGGAGGTCGTGCCGGAAGAGGTCGTGCCAGAACCCGTTGTCGTGGAGCCGCCTCCGGAAGATACGCCGACCGAACCGGTTGAGGAGCCACCGCCCAGCGACGTGCCGCAGGCGGAGACCGAACAAGTGCTGGAGTCGGAATCGGTGGAGATCCAGCCTGCGCCGGAAGCCGAAGAGATCATCGCACCCGATCCGGTGCAGCCGGAGACCGAGGCCGAGACCTCGGACACGCCCGAGCCTGCCGTGGCCGAGGACCCGGCGGCGGAAGAGATCGTTCAGGAGGAACCGACCGAAGCGACGGTGGCCGAGGATACCGGCGACGTGACCCAGACCGAGGCAAATCAGGACCAGACGGCAGAGACCGGAATGCAGACCTCGGTCCGTCCGAAAGCGCGCCCCGAACGCGCCCCGGAGCCGGAACCCGAGGTTGCTGCGGCGGAACCCGCCCAATCGACGGAACTGAACGTGCAGCCGGTGGACGACACCGAGACCCAGGACGCCATCGATGCGCTGCTTGGCGAGGCGTCGGAGGAGCCGGTCGAAGAGCCGGTTGAAACCGGCGGGCAGGACCTGCCGCAGGGGCCGCCGCTGACGGGCGGGGAGATGGGGAACATCTCCAGCGCCATCGCGCGGAAGTGGAACCTCGGGGCGTCCTCGACCGATGCGATGAGTTCGACGGTGGTGATCCGGGTGAGTTTTGCGCAGGACGGCAGGCCGACCGACTTCCAGCTGATCGAGTCGGACGGGCCAAGCCAGTCGGGCATCGACCGTCTGTATGAAACGGCACAGCGCGCGGTGAACCGGGCCTATGCCGACGGCGGACTTCCGCTGCCTCCGGACAAATACGACACCTGGCGCGTGCTTGATCTGGTCTTCGATGCCAATGGAATGAGGGCACGATGACCGGGAACCAAGGGCGCGTTTTCCCCTTTTCTCTTGCCCCCGTGGCCGGCAAGCAAAACCAAAAGAACGGAGCATGAGGCCGATGATCAGACCCATGATGAAGACCTTTGCCATGGTGATGGCCGTGGCGCTGGGCCTTGCGGCACCGGCCGCGGCGCAGGAGCCGCCGCGGATCGTCATCGGATCGGCAGTGATCGAACCGATGCCCATCGCCGTGCCCACCTTCCTCGACGAGGGTGGCGCGGGGGATTATGCCTCGGCGATCAGCGGGGTGGTGATCTCGGACCTGGAAGGCACCGGGTTTTTCCGCACCATCGGCGAAGAGGCCTATATCAGCCGGGTGACCAGTTTTGACGGCGGAGTGGCGTTCGAGGACTGGAAGGCGATCAACGCGCAGGTGCTGGTCACGGGAGCCGTCAGCGTGGCGGGGGACCGGATCACGGTGAAGTTCCGGGCCTATGACGTCTTCAACGGCACCACGCTGGAGGGGGCGGCGCTGCAGTTTGCAGGCACGACCGACGGCTGGCGGCGGATGGCGCACAAGGTGTCGGACGTGATCTATTCGACGATCACCGGCGAGGGCGGGTATTTCGACAGCCGGGTGGTGTTCGTCAGCGAAAGCGGGCCGAAGAACGCGCGGCTGAAGCGGCTGGCGGTGATGGACTATGACGGGGCAAATGTCGCCTACCTGACCGACAGCGCGACCATCGTCCTGGCCCCGCGCTTTTCGCCGCTGGGGGACCGGATCCTTTACACGAGCTACGAGACCGGCTTTCCCCGGATCACGCTGATGGATGTGGCGTCCCTGCGGCGGCAGACCCTGGAGGAGCAGCCCGGAACGATGACCTTTGCGCCGCGGTTCAGCCCGGATGGTGGGACGGCGGTGTTCAGCCTTGAGCGGGGCGGCAATACCGATATCTACTCGCTGTCCCTGAGCGGGGGCGGCCTGACGCAGCTGACCAACGCGCCCTCGATCGAGACCGCGCCAAGCTACAGCCCGGACGGTAGCCAGATCGTGTTCGAAAGCGATCGGTCGGGAACGCCGCAGCTTTACGTCATGCCCGCCGGTGGTGGCGAGGGGACGCGGATTTCGGGCGGCGAGGGGCGCTATGGCACGCCGGTGTGGTCTCCCCGGGGGGATTACATTGCGTTCACCAAGCAGAATGCGGGGCGGTTCCATATCGGAGTGATGCGGACGGATGGCAGTGAGGAACGCCTGTTGACCGCCAGTTTCCTCGACGAAGGTCCGACCTGGGCACCGAACGGGCGGGTCCTGATGTTCACGCGGGAAACCAGCGGGGCGGGGGGGCAGACCAGCCTCTGGTCGGTCGACATCACCGGGCGGAACCTCAAGCAGATCCCGACCGAGGGTCCGGCAAGCGACCCTGCCTGGTCGCCGCTTTTGCCATGAATTCTGACGCGCTGCCGATTCCCTCGGCGGTGCAAAGCTGTTAAGCTGTGTGCAATCGAGCCAAAAAGAAGGAAGCACCTCATGTCCATTGCTGCGAAGTCGCTGTTTCTGATCGCCTTCCTCGGCCTTGCGGCCTGCAACAATCCTGACCGCTACGGTGCCGGTGGACCAGGCGGTGCCGGAGGTGCCGGCGCGGGCGGGATCGATACGACAGGTCTTGGTGATCCGAACAACCCGACGTCCATCGCCTATTTCAACCAGACGGTCGGCGACCGCGTGCTGTTCGAGGTCAATCAGTCGACCATTTCGCCGGAAGGCCGCGGCATCCTGACCGCACAGGCGAACTGGCTGAACCAGAACACCGGTTATGCGGCGATCATCGAAGGCCATGCCGACGAACAGGGCACGCGGGAATACAACCTCGCTCTTGGTGCGCGGCGCGCGGCGGCGGTGCAGAACTTCCTGATCAGCCAGGGCGTCGCGGCGAACCGGCTGCGGACGATCAGCTATGGCAAGGAACGTCCGGTCGAGGTCTGCTCGGAAGAGGCCTGCTATTCCAAGAACCGCCGCGCAGTGACCGTGCTCGCGGCAGGTGCCGGGGTCTGATCGGATGCGACAGCTTGGCCTTGCCATCGCGCTGTGTCTCATGCCGGTTCTTGGGTCCGCCCAGGACCGGACGCAGACCTTGGCTGACATCCGCGCCGAGCTTGGCGCGCTGGCGGCCGAGTTCAACGCGCTGAAGGCCGAACTGGTCTCGACAGGCGCGGCGGCGAGCGGGGCTGCCGGGGGCGATGCCTTGCAGCGGATGGACACCATCGAAGCCGAGCTTGCCCGTCTGACCGCACGGACCGAGGAGGTCGAGCTGAAACTGAACCGGGTGGTCAGCGATGGCACCAACCGGATCGGCGACATCGAGTATCGCCTGTGCGAAGTGACCGAAGGCTGCGATCCGACGACGCTGGGGGCCACGTCAACGCTGGGTGATGCCGGGGGTGGCGTGGCGGCTCCGGTCGCGACGGACGCAGGCGCAGGCACCGCCCCTGCGGCAGGCGGAACGGAACTGGCGGTGGCCGAACAGGCAGACTTTGACCGGGCCAAGGAGGTGCTCGCCTCCGGTGACTTTCCCGGTGCTGCAGCGCTCTTTGCGACCTATGCCCAATCCTATCCTGGCGGACCGCTGATCCCAGAGGCGCATTACCTGCGGGGCGAGGCCTTGACGAAGACCGGGGATACCGGGAATGCGGCGCGGGCCTATCTCGATGCGTTTTCCGCCGCACCGCAGGGGCCGTTTGCGCCGGATGCCCTGTTGAAGCTGGGCGAGGGGCTGGGGGCCCTGGGTCAGGTACCCGAGGCTTGCGTCACTCTGGCCGAAGTCGGGACGCGGTTCCCCGGCAGTCTGGCGGCGACGCAATCGACAGTGGCGATGCAGGGCTTCGGGTGCCAGTAGGCGAAGACCGGCTGGTCGGGCTGATCCGGGATGGGCTGCCTGCGGGCGAGACAATCGGCGTGGCGCTTTCGGGCGGTGGGGATTCCACCGCCCTTTTGCATCTGTGCGGGGCGGCGGGGCTGCGGGTCGAGGCGGTGACGGTGGATCACCGCTTGCGGCCCGAAAGTGCCGATGAGGCGGTTGCGGTCGGTGCGGCCTGTGCGGCGCTGGGGGTACGGCACGAGGTGCGGGTCTGGGAGCACGGACCGGTAGCAGGCAATCTGATGGACCAGGCACGGCGGGCGCGGATGGCGTTGATCCTGGGCTGGGCGAAGGATCGTGAGATCAGGGTAGTTGCGCTGGGGCATACGCGGGACGACGTGGCCGAGGGCGTGCTGATCGGGCTGTCGCGTGCAGCGGGGATCGCCGGACTTTCCGGAATGCGTCGCCGGTATGATGCAGGGGATATTCGTGTCCATCGTCCGCTTCTGGATGCCGGGCGGGAGGAATTGCGGGTCTGGCTGCGGACTGCGGGCATCGGCTGGATCGACGATCCGACGAACGACAACGATCGGTACCTGCGGGTCAGGGCGCGGCAGGCGCTGACCGCGCTGGCCCCCTTGGGTATCACCGCCGAGCGGTTGGCGGATGTCGCGGGGCATCTGGCGCAGGTGCAGGTGGCCTTGGCAGCGCAGGTTGCAGAAGCGGCGGGCCGGCTGGTGCGCGAGATGGGCGGGGCGCTCTGTCTCGACCCGGCGCTATGGGCGGAGCCTGCGGAAGTACAGCGGCAGGTCGTTCTGGCGGGAGTCCTGTGGCTGACGGGGGCTGAGTACGGGCCGCGTGCCGGGGACGTGGCGCGGCTGATCGCGGCGATGGCCGGTGGACGGGATGCGACGCTGGCGGGATGCCGGGCGCGGGGCGGCTGGCTGATGCGCGAACCCCGGTCGCTCGAGGGGGCGGTTCCGGTGGGCACGCTGTGGGACGGGCGCTGGCGGGTCACGGGGCCGAAAGGGGAGGTGCGTGCGCTGGGGGCCGAAGGGCTGCGGCAGGTGCAGGGCTGGCGGGGTCTTGGTGTGCCGCGCGAGGTTCTGGTCGTGACGCCGGGCGTGTGGGACGGCGAGGTCCTGCTCGCGGCCCCCCCGGCCGGGCAATCCGCCGGGTGGGAAGCGAAACTGGACCGACCGTTCCACCTTTTCCGAACAGGTGATTGAACATGGGGCTCAAAGGTTTATCTTACCTGACAAAGTCGCCCTGGCCCGATGGGGGGAGCAGGGTGCATTCGGGAGATCCCTTACCTTGGGTAATGCACGCAATATCGCCTTCTGGGTCGTGCTGCTGATTCTTGTGATGGCGCTGTTCCAGCTCTTCTCGGGCAACCAGACGACGATGTCGTCACGCTCCTTGTCCTATTCCGATTTCATCGAGCGGGTGGACGCCGGTCAGGTCGCGAAGGTCGTTCTGGACGGTGAACGGATCGTCGTCATCGGCAAGGACAACAATTCCTACGTGGCGATCAAGCCGCAGGGCGACCTTGTCACCGAGAACCTGACGCAAAGCCTGATCGCCAAGGGGGTCGAGGTCGAAGCCGAGCCGCAGGCCCAGTCGGGCCTCGTTTCGGTGCTCCTCAGCTTCCTGCCGTTCATCCTTCTGATCGGGGTCTGGATCTATTTCATGAACCGGATGCAGGGCGGGGGCCGGGGCGGCGCGATGGGCTTTGGCAAGTCGCGCGCAAAGCTTCTGACCGAAAAGCAGGGCCGGATCACCTTTGACGATGTCGCGGGGATCGACGAGGCGAAGGAAGAGCTGGAGGAGATCGTCGAGTTCCTGCGCAACCCGCAGAAGTTCAGCCGTCTCGGCGGAAAAATCCCGAAGGGGGCGTTGCTGGTCGGTCCTCCCGGTACCGGCAAGACGCTCTTGGCCCGCGCGATTGCCGGTGAGGCGGGGGTGCCGTTCTTCACCATCTCGGGGTCGGACTTCGTGGAAATGTTCGTCGGCGTGGGTGCAAGCCGAGTGCGCGACATGTTCGAGCAGGCGAAGAAGAACGCGCCCTGCATCGTCTTCATCGACGAGATCGACGCGGTGGGCCGGGCGCGGGGCGTGGGCATCGGCGGCGGCAATGACGAACGCGAGCAGACGCTGAACCAGCTTCTGGTCGAGATGGACGGGTTCGAGGCGAACGAAGGCGTGATCATCATCGCTGCCACCAACCGCAAGGACGTGCTGGACCCTGCCCTTCTGCGTCCGGGGCGGTTCGACCGGCAGATCCACGTCCCGAACCCCGACATCAAGGGGCGCGAGAAGATCCTGTCGGTCCATGCCCGCAAGGTGCCGCTGGGGCCGGATGTCGACCTGCGGACGATTGCGCGCGGTAGCCCTGGCTTCTCGGGTGCCGACCTGATGAACCTGGTGAACGAGGCCGCACTTATGGCGGCGCGGGCGGGGCGGCGGTTCGTCACGATGATCGATTTTGAGTCCGCCAAGGACAAGGTGATGATGGGGGCGGAGCGCCGGTCGATGGTCCTGACCCAGGACCAGAAGGAAATGACCGCCTACCACGAGGCGGGCCATGCCATCGTCGGCATGTCCTTGCCGAAATGCGATCCGGTCTACAAGGCGACGATCATCCCGCGCGGCGGTGCCCTGGGCATGGTGATGAGCCTGCCGGAAATGGACCGGCTGAACTGGCACCGTGATCAGTGCGAACAGCGCATTGCGATGACCATGGCCGGGAAAGCGGCGGAAATCCTGAAATGGGGCGAGGATTCGGTGTCGAACGGCCCCTCGGGCGACATCCAGCAGGCCAGCGCCCTGGCCCGTGCGATGGTCCTGCGCTGGGGCATGTCGGACGTCGTCGGCAACATCGACTATGCGGAAGCCGCTGACGGCTATTCCGGCAGCACGGGGGGGTTCTCGGTATCGGCCGAAACCAAGCGCCTGATCGAACAGGAAGTGAAACGGCTGATCGACGAGGGCTACGAGACAGCCCGCCGCATCCTGATCGAAAAGAATGAGGAATGGGAGCGTCTGGCGAAAGGCCTGCTGGAGTATGAGACCCTGACCGGAGACGAGATCCGCAAGGTCATCGCCGGCGAACCTCTGGGCGGGGACGACGGTGCGGACAAGCCGTCCTCGGGCGGCGGCGCGGCGTCGATAACGGCGATCCCGAAAACACGCGGCCGGGCGAAGAAGCCCGGAGCCGAACCGGAACCGGCACCGCTTTGACGCCACGGACATCGTGACAGGAAGGCCCCGCAGCGTCGGGGCCTTTTGCTTCGGCCCGCAGGCGGCTAACCTTCGCCGCGCGGGCGGCCCGGAGGCATCGGATGATCACGGCATTTGCATCGAGGGGCCAGCGGCTGGACCGGCTGGACCTGACCGACGGGCACCTGAAGAACGCGGTCTGGATCGACCTTGACTGCCCGACCGAGGGCGAGGAGGACGCGGTCGAGGCCGCCCTTGGCATCGACATCCCGACCCGCGAGGACATGCAGGAAATCGAGGTGTCGTCGCGCATCTACCGCGAAAGCGGGGCCCTGTTCCTGACCGCGCAGGTCATCGCCAGCCACGAGATGCGTGACACGGAAATCGGCCCGGTGACCTTTGTCGTGCTGCCGCAGAGGTTGGTCACGGTGCATTATCACCACCCCGGTTCACTCAAGCATTTCGGCGACTGGGCAACGCGGCACGACACCCCGCTTGAGACCGGCCTTGACGCCCTCCTCGGTCTGCTGGAGGCGGTGGTGGACCGGCTGGCCGACATTCTGGAAGCCGAGGCGCGCAAGCACGATGCCCTGTCGAAGGCGATCTTCGCGGCCCACCGTCCGTCCGGCAAAAGCGAGACGCTGGGTGCGGTCCTGCAGCGGATCGGGCGGGCGGAGGACCTGAACGGCAAGGTCAGCGAAAGCCTGGGCACCCTGATCCGGATGGCCGGGTACCTCACCTCGACGGCGGAGCACCCGGACGGTCTGACGCTGAATGCCGGCGAAAAGCCGATGGCGCGGACCTTGCTGCAGGACATCCGCAGCCTGCGGGATGTGGCACAGGCCCAGTCCGAAAAGGTGCGCTTTCTTCTCGACGCGACGCTGGGGGTGATCAACATCCGGCAGTCCGACGTGATCAAGATCTTTTCGGTGGTGGCCTTCGTCTTCCTGCCGCCCACGCTGATCGCCAGCGTCTACGGGATGAACTTTGATGTCATGCCCGAGCTGAAATGGCGCTGGGGCTATCCGATGGCATTGGGGCTGATGGTCGTCTCGGCGCTGGTGCCCTACATGGTCTTCCGGTGGAAGAAATGGCTGTGACGTACCTGACATGAGGTCCTGATGCCTGCACTTGTCCCCACAACCCACAGCGCCCGCGTCGTTTGGCTGGGCCATCAGCCGGTGCCGGTGGAAAAGCTGGTCATCACCTCGGTGCCGCTGGAGGTGATGCCGCTGAGCTTTGCGGGCTATGCGGGCGAGGTTCATGCCGGGGTGACGCGGCCGTCCTGCAGCCGGGTCCTGAAGCAGCATCCGCGGGGGACCGAGATCCGCAAC
>JBIJDO010000201.1:0-5640 GCA_044344105.1 Tabrizicola sp. | reverse complement strand
GAAGGCGGGCCTGGGCACCGCGAATGTCGGGCTGCTGTCCGACATCATCGCCTGCCCCGGCATGGACTATTGCGCGCTGGCCACCGCCCGCTCGATCCCCGTCGCGCAGGAACTTGCGACCCATTTCGAGGCGCTGAAGCTGGAGCACGAGATCGGCCCGCTGAAGATCAAGATCTCGGGCTGCATCAACGCCTGCGGCCATCACCATGTCGGCCATATCGGCATCCTCGGGCTCGACCGCGCTGGCGTGGAGAACTACCAGATCACCCTTGGCGGCGACGGCACCGAGGACGCGGTGATCGGCGAGAAGACCGGGCCGGGCTTTGCCTATACCGAGATCGTCCCCGCCATCGAACGCATCCTGCGCGCCTATCTGGCCTTGCGGCTTGAGCCGTCCGAGACCTTCCTCCACGCCTTCAAGCGGGTCGGGATGGAGCCGTTCAAGCTGGCCCTCTACGGGGCCGAAGGCGAAAAAGATGCCGCGTGACCTGCATCCGGGACCGGTGGCCGAACGGGTGGCCGCGCTGAATGCGCGCTACCGGCACCACTCGGCGACGGCGGTGCTGGAACATGCGTTGAAGGATGACGACCTTGGTCAGGTGGCGCTGGTCTCGTCCTTCGGGGCGGAATCGGTGGTCCTCTTGCATCTTGTCAGCGTGATCGCGCCGGAAACGCCGGTTCTCTTCATCGACACGAGGATGCTGTTTCCCGAAACGCTCGACTACCAGCGCGAGCTTGCCGAGAAGCTGGCCCTGTGCGACGTCCGCACGATCCGGGCCAACCCTGCGCGGGTGAATTTCGAGGATCCGGACGGCACGCTGCACCAGTTTTCCACCGACAGTTGCTGCAACCTGCGCAAGGTCGAACCGCTGGAACGCGCACTGGCGGGGTTTGATGGCTGGATCACCGGCCGCAAGCGGTTCCAGAACGCCGACCGGGGCACGATCGATTTCTTTGAAAACGAAGGCGACTTCCGCATCAAGGTCAATCCGCTGGCTCATTGGGGGCGCGAGGACCTTGAGGAATACATGGTGGAAAACCGCCTGCCCCGGCACCCCCTGGTGGCCAGGGGCTTCCCCTCCATCGGCTGCGCCCCCTGCACCAGCGCGGTGAAGCCGGGCGAGGACCCCCGCGCCGGGCGCTGGCGCGGGCAGTCGAAAACCGAATGCGGCATCCATTTCATCGACGGCAAGGCCGTGCGCACCCCCGCAACCCCCACGGAGACCGCAGCATGACCGTCATCGTGACCGACGCAGGCTTTGCCCCTGCCCCCGCCCGAGAGATCGCGGCGCTTGCCGATCTGACCGACGGGACGGCGGTCGATCTTGCGAACACCGACGACCCCGCCGCGCTGGTCGGGCGGCTGGATCAGCTGACCCTGATCCGCGTCACGTTCCCCGCCTTCAACGACGGCCGCGCCTTCACCATCGCCCGCCGTCTGCGGGAACTGGGGTACACCGGACAGCTGCTGGCCTTGGGTCCGGTGATCGCCGACCAGTACGCCATGCTGCGGCGCGTGGGGTTCGACGGGGCGGAAATCCCCGATGATCTCGCCGCGAGGCAGCCCGCCGACCAGTGGCAGTTCCGCGCCGGGGATTGGCGCGCGCACCACTATCAGGCCCGCCTCCGCGCCTGATCCGCAGTCCCCGAACATTGGCCGCAGGGGGAGAGGCTTCCCTTGGCAGGCCTGCTCGCCTATGGAGGGCGAAACCGCATGAACGAGACCGTGACGATGGACGCCGCCCGCGCAAAGCCCCACCTGCCCGACGCTCAGACCGTGACCAGCGTCACGCACTGGACCGACCGGCTGTTCTCGTTCCGGGTCACCCGACCGCAGTCGCTGCGGTTCCGGTCGGGCGAGTTCGTGATGATCGGGCTTCTGGGCGACACGGGAAAGCCGCTCCTGCGGGCCTATTCCATCGCCTCGCCATCCTGGGATGAGGAGCTGGAGTTCTATTCGATCAAGGTGCCGGACGGCCCGCTGACCTCGAAACTGCAGCATATCCAGCCCGGCGACGAGATCATCCTGCGGCCGAAGCCGGTGGGCACGCTGGTCCATGACGCGCTTCTGCCCGGCAGCCGGATCTGGTTCCTGGCGACCGGCACCGGTCTTGCCCCCTTCGCGAGCCTCATGCGGGACCCCGAGACCTATGAAAAGTACGACCAGGTCATCATGATGCACACCTGCCGCGAGGTGGCGGAACTCGAGTATGGCCGGCAGCTGGTGGCGGGTCTGAAGGACGATCCGCTGATCGGCGAAATGGTCGGCGAGAAGCTGCTCTACTACCCGACCACCACCCGCGAAGCTTCGGCCCGGATGGGGCGGATCACCGACAACCTGACGAGCGGAAAGGTCTTCGCCGACCTGGACCTTGCCCCGATGGACCCCGAGGAAGACCGGGCGATGGTCTGCGGCAGCCTTGCCTTCAACCACGACGTCAAGGCCGTGCTGGAGGAGTTCGGGCTGCGGGAGGGGGCGAATTCGGAGCCGCTGGAATACGTGGTCGAGAAGGCCTTCGTCGGCGACGGGATCTGACCTGCCCACGTGTGGGCACTTTTTCCTGTTGCATGTTTTCAATGACTTGCAATTCCGCGTTCATGTGGACTTAACCAAGAAGCGCCGGGCCGCGGGGTGATCCTTGCGGCCCTTTCTCATGGCCTTCGCGCCCCGCAAAAGCAAAAGGCCGCAGGAGCGATCCTGCGGCCTTCACCTTCGACAGATGCCGATGGATTACATGCCAAGCGCGGTCTTGACCTGCGCGATCGTGTCGGCAACCAGCGCCGGGTTGGCGCGGGCGGCTTCCACAGCGGTCTTCAGCGTGGTCTTGGTCGCGTCGTCCAGCGTCGAGCCGTCGATCAGGGCGACGACGCTGTCGGCGTTGAAGTTCGCCGGATCGAGGGCAGTCATCGCATCGGTCATCGCGTCGGCAGCGCCTTCCACGGCTTCGGTCGCCGCTTCGGTGGTCGCGGCACCGGCGGCGGCAGCCTCGTCGGCAGCGGCCTGTGCGGCGGCGGCAGCGTCCTCAGCGGCCTTGGCGGCAGCTTCCTCGGCAGCCTTGGCGTCAGCCTCGGCCTGAGCGGCGGCGGCGGCGGCAGCGGCTTCGGCCTCTTGCGCAGGCTTGTAGCTGAACTGGTAATAGCCGCCAGCGGCCAGCAGGACGACGATGGCGCCGATGATTACGGTTCTGTTCATGTCATATACTCCTATGACCGGAGCCCCTGGCCCGGATGGCGCTCATATGGCAGTTTGTCCGGGGAATGAAAAGGGTGCTGCAATGCAGCAACGGGAATTCTGCCGGAAATCCGCGGAAAACCGGCCTGAAACCGGGCGCCTTGGGTTGCGGAGAGCCGCGCCCTCGCCTAGATTGCCGCCGCGAATTGAACCATCAAAGGACGCACGCCATAGCCCGCAGACCACACAATGCCCCGCCACAACGCGAAACCGGTCCCCGCATCAATGACCGCATTCGCTCGCCCGAAATCCGCCTGATCGGGGCGGACGGCGAAAATGTCGGGGTGGTGACACCGGCCAGGGCGATGCAGATGGCCGAAGAGGCCGGGCTTGATCTGGTGGAGATCTCGCCGACCGCCGAACCGCCGGTCTGCAAGATCATGGACTTCGGCAAGTTCAAGTACGAGACGCAGAAGCGCGAGGCGGAAGCCCGCAAGAAGCAGAAGATCATCGAGATCAAGGAAATCAAGTTCCGCCCCGGCACCGACACGCATGACTATGACGTGAAGATGCGCTCGGTGGTGAAGTTCCTGGAAGAAGGCGACAAGGTGAAGGTGACCCTGCGCTTCCGGGGCCGGGAAATGGCGCACCAGGAGCTGGGGCTGGAGCTTCTGAAGCGGGTCGAGGCCGATGTCGCCGAAATCGGCAAGATCGAGAGCTTTCCGCGTCTTGAAGGACGCCAGATGGTGATGATGGTTGCGCCGAAGTAAGACGGCAAGCCCTTTGAAATCCAAAATTTTTCTAGAAAATTTTTGGATTTACGGGTCGCGTGCTTCGCGCAGGCGACCCCGTTGCGGGATCTCCTTCAGAAGGCCGCCGACGCCCATCGCGGCGATGTCGGCCCCGGAAACCGGAACCCCGCAGATCAACCGTTCCATCACCCAGTCGGCCCCGTTCAACGCGGGGCTTCTGGCGCAGCCGGGCAGGCCGATCACCGGCACCGGGCCAAGGCTTCCGAGAAAGAGCAGGTTGCCCGGATCGACGGGCATCCCGAACCGGTCAACCCTGCCCCCCGCCTGCCGGACCGCCGCCGGGGCCACATCCTGCGGGTCCGAGGTGGCCGAGGCCGTCAGGATCAGGATCAGGTCAGCGTCCCGGATGCCGGAAAGCGCTGCGGCAAGGTCGGCCTCGCGGTGCGCGACGATGCGTTTCGGCTGCATCCTGACCCCAAGTGCCAAGAGGCGCTCCTGGATCGCGCGGTGGCCTTTCTCACCGTCATCGTCGTCAATGACGGTCTGGATCAGCGCGGCCCGTGACAACACGGCAGGGCGCAGCTGCAAGGCCGCCTGGCCCCGCAGAGAGGCTTCGGCCACGGAGGCTGCCGCCACGCCGTAGGCGATCACCTTGACGGTCGCGACCATTTCCCCCTGCCCCATGCGCTGCCAGCGCGGGACGGTGGCAAGCGTGATCAGCGGATCGACGGCATTCAGCGCCGCGACCCGGTCCGGCAGAACATCCGCCACACCGGCGGCTCCGGCATGGATGTTGACCCGTCCGGTGCCGACGGGCTTCAGGACAAGTCCGGCAGCGGCAGCGTCCGGCACCAGCGCCTGTGCGACGGCAAGCGCGGCCGGGTCCTCGTGCAGGTCGCCGGGATCAAGGCGCGCCGCGATGACTTCGGTCAGCCCGAGGCGACGCAGGGTGGCGATTTCCTCGGGTCCGAGGGTGCAGCCCTTGCGCAGGCGACCGTCGGGCAGCAGGACCGAATGGGCGAGGATCGCGCCATCGGCTTCGTCCAGCGGGACCGGGCCGAAGCGCATTACCTTCGCAGACGTTCGGTGATCTGGGCCATGACGCTGACCGCGATCTCCGCCGGGGTCCTGGCACCGATGTCGAGGCCGACGGGGGCGTGGATTCTGGCGATCTGGTCGGAGGGCATGCCCTCGGTTGTCAGCCTTTCGACCCGCCTGGCGTGGGTTCGGGTCGAGCCCAGGCAGCCAAGGTAGAAGGCGGGCGAGGCCAGGGCCACGCGGATCGCGGGGTCGTCCAGTTTCGGGTCGTGGGTCAGGGTCACGATGGCGGTGCGGGCGTCCGGCTTCAGCGATGCCAGCGCCGCGTCGGGCCAGTCGTCCAGGATCGTCTCGCCGGGGAAGCGCTCGGCCGAGCCGAAGGCGGCGCGGGGGTCGATAAGGGTCGGGGCGTAGCCGCAGGTGCGGGCGATCTGCAGAAGCGGCTGGGCGATATGGACCGCGCCGATGACGATCAGGCGCAGAGGCGGATTGTGGATCGCGATGAAGCGGCCGTCGTCTTCCATCCCCGAGCGGTCGGACTTGAAGCGGGCGTCGGCGGCGGGGTCCTCTCCCGGCTGGACCAGGGCGCGGCTCCAGGTGGCGGGCGTGGTGACGACGGCAAGGGCCTTCGCGGTCGCGCGGGCGGCGGTGAGGTCGGCAAGCATGGCATCGGGCAGG
>JBIJDO010000440.1:0-2706 GCA_044344105.1 Tabrizicola sp. | reverse complement strand
ACGCCCACAGGCAACCCCTTGAAATCAAACGATCCCAAAAGCTGCCCACGCGTGGGCACCCTTGCCGTGGATCCTTGGGGAGGCTGGCGCGGTGGACGGGGCTCGAACCCGCGACCCCCGGCGTGACAGGCCGGTACTCTAACCAACTGAGCTACCACCGCGCGCTGACGGGCGGGATAGACGGTCCCGCGGGGGCGGTCAATGGGGGTTCAGCGGGGGATCAGCGATCGGGGGCCGGGATGAACTCATGGTCGTCCCCCGGCGGCAGGCTGAACCGGCCATGCTGCCAGTCCCCGGCCCGCCAGGCCTCCTTCGCGGCCTCGATCTTCTCGCGGGACGAGGCGACGAAGTTCCACCAGATGAACCGCGGCCCGTCCATCGTGGCCCCGCCGAGGAGCATGATCCGGGCACCGCTGTCCCCGGCCCGGACCGAGACCCGGTCGCCCGGCCGGAACACCAGCATCCGGCCCGCCTCGAAGACCTGCCCGCCGCTCGATACCTCGCCTTCCAGGATATAGACCCCCCGGTCCTCGTGGTCATCCGGCAGCGGGATCGCGGCGCCGGGGGCAAGGCGGGCGTCGGCGTAGAAGACCTCCGACGGCATCTCCAGAGGTACCTTCGTCCCCCAGGCCGACCCCAGGATCAGCCGCACCTCCTTGCCCTCGCCTTCGAGTTCCGGCAGGGCCTCGCGCCCCAGATGAACGAAGCCGGCAGGGTCCTCCTCGCGGTCCTTCGGCAGGGCGAGCCAGGTCTGCAGCCCGAACATCGACAGGGGGGCCTTCCGGGCCTCGCCGTCGGTCCGTTCGGAATGGGTGATCCCCTGCCCCGCCAGCATCCAGTTGACGGCACCCGGTTCGATCCAGGCGTCGGTTCCGAGGGAGTCCCGGTGATGCATCCGGCCCCGCATCAGGTAGGTCACGGTCCCGAGGCCGATATGGGGATGGGCCCGGACATCGATGCCCTGCCCGGTCAGGAACTCCGCCGGACCCATCTGGTCGAAGAAGATGAAGGGGCCGACCATCTGACGCTCGGCCGACGGCAAGGCCCGCCGGACCTCGAACCCGCCAAGGTCGCGGGCGCGGGGGACGATGACGGTCTCGATCGCGTCGACGGCGTCGCCGATCGGGATCGTCGGGTCAAGGATCGGGTTCCAGCTCATGGCGGCCTCCTGTGCTGCAGCCAACCTAGTCACCGGACCTGCGGATTGCACCCCGGACCTGTCGCGCGCATCCTGTGCAGGGTTGAACAAGCGCAGGAACGCGAAGACGGCGCTTGAATTCATCGCATGCATAATATCCGATACGACGCAGACACCGGAGACCCCCGTGACGATCCGCACCGACTTTCCCCACAAGATCACCGAGTTCGAGGACATGGGCATCCCGATGCCGGACGGCGTGCGTCTGTCAGCTCGGGTCTGGATGCCCGAGGATGCCGCGAAGAACCCGGTGCCTGCCATCCTGGAATACATCCCCTACCGCAAGCGGGACGGGACGCTGCCGCGCGACGAGATGATGCATCCCTGGTTTGCCGGGCACGGCTATGCCGCCGTCCGCGTCGACATGCGCGGGAACGGCGACAGCCAGGGGCTGATGGACGACGAATACAGCCAGCAGGAAATGGATGATGCCGTCGCGGTCATCGACTGGCTGGCGCGCCAGCCCTGGTGTTCGGGCGATGTGGGCATGATGGGCAAGTCCTGGGGCGGGTTCAACTGCCTGCAGGCCGCCTTCAACCAGCCGCCGGCCCTGAAGGCGGTCGTCTCGGTCTGTTCGACGACCGACCGTTTCGCGGACGACATCCACTTCAAGGGCGGCTGCCTGCTGGGGGAAAACTTCGGCTGGGGCGCGGTGATGCTGGCCTATTCCTCGCGGCCCGCCGATCCCCTTTTGCGGCCCGACTGGCGCGAGGACTGGCTGAAGCGCCTGAATGCGCAGGGCTGGCTGGCCCCCCGCTGGGCATCGCATCAGACGCATGACGCCTATTGGAAGCACGGCTCGATCGGCGAGGACTGGGGCCGCAACAGGACCCCGACCCTGATCTGGGGCGGCTGGGCTGACAACTACATGAACACGGTCGCGGCGGTGGTCGGGAACGTTCCGGCCCCGGCCAAGGGGATCGTCGGGCCCTGGGTGCACCAGTATCCGCACACGGCCGTGCCGGGGCCGCAGGTCGGCTTTCTGCAGGTCGCGCTGCGCTGGTGGGACCGCTGGCTGAAGGACGTGCCGAACGGGGCCGAGGACGACCCGGCCTATCGCGCGTATGTCCTGCATTCGGAACCGCCCGACGCTTCAGCCGCGCATCGCAAGGGCCACTGGGTGGCGGAAAACACCTGGCCCTCGAGACGGGTTGCGCCCCGCACGCTGTTTCTGGCAAGCAACTGGTCGCCAAGTTCGCCCACGGCACCCCATGGCCATTTCCGCGCCGATGACCACGCGGGCGGCTTCGCGCTGCCGGTCGCCACGCCGCAAAGCCTTGGGTTGGAGGCGGGCGAGTTCTTCCCCATGGGCCTCAATGCCGAGATGCCCGGCGACCAGGCGGCGGACGATGCGCTGTCCTTGTGCTTTGACGGCGAGGTGCTGATCTCGCCGCTGCAGCTTCTGGGGGCGGCGGAGCTGACGCTGCGGCTGTCCTCGGACCGGCCCCTGGCCTTTGTGGTGGCGCGGCTGTGCGATGTGGCACCGGACGGCAGTTCCGTCCGCATCG